>JAFXOC010000177.1 GCA_017529085.1 Selenomonadaceae bacterium
ATTGTCAATTAGCTCCTATATCTAGCGCTTTGGTCGCCATGCTTTTTGCCGCGTTTATGGCGGTGGCGTTGGCTTCGTAGCCGCGGGACGCTGAAATCATATCCACCATTTCAGCCACTATGTTTACGTTCGGTCTTTCAACATAGCCTTCGGCGTTTGCGTCCGGATGACCCGGGTCGTAAACAAGAGGGCCCTGTGAATCATCGGCTTTAATTTGTACCGCTCTTACGCCGTTCCCGGGTTTATTCCTCTCTTCGGCTTTATTCATAAAGTATTCAAAACTTGCCGTATCTATTTTATTGCCTCTTGGGCGAAAAACCACATAGCGACGGTGAAACGCGCCGCCTTCTCTGGTTCTCGTGGTATTTGCATTCGCTATATTATTGGAAATAACATCCATGCGAAGTCTCTCCGCCGTCATGCCGGACGCAGACGCATCAATGCCCAAAAACATTCCCATATATATGCCTCCTTAAGATTGACCGCTTGTTATTACTTCCTTAATCTTTCTCACATAACCTTTAAGCTGTGTTGCAAGCGCGTTATAGTAAAGCTGATTCTTCGCCAAATTCGCCATTTCCACATCTATATCCACATTATTGCCGTCGACTCTCATGGTATCATCGTCTTCTAAGTTCACGGTAGCAACGGCGCGTTTAGGCGGATAATCCGGTCTCATGTGTTTATCGTGGGTCAGCGCCATCGCATATTTATTATCCGGCGGCTGAATTTCCTTCGCCAACAAATCCTCAAACTGCACGCTGCTTCTCTTAAACTTGGGCGTATTCACATTTGCTATATTGTGACTGATTATCTCATGACGAAGCGAGGATGCCTCAAGCCCCCTCGACAAATAATCAAAATTATGCGAACTCATAATCTTATCCAGCACGTTTAACACCTCTATAGTTTCTTTTAAACGACAGTTTTTTACTTTCTTTTTTTATTCTCCTTCTTTATTAGGAAAGAAAAAAAGAGAAAGAACAAACTTTAGCAGGCAACCTCTAAAAACTATTAAATTCCTCTGATAGCTCCTAGCTCCTTCGGGGCGGGGAGCTATCAAAAGTAAGTTTTTAGAGATGCCCAGTAATTATCATATTGAAAACGATATTATACTTGCTTTCAAAATTACCCATAAAAAACCTATCGTAGATTTTACCACTTTTTTTTTCTTTTTTGAAGTAAATTTTTTAAAATTTTATGTAAATTTTATGAAAAAATGATAAAAAAACATAAAAATAGAGGCTGCGATAGCCATATTTTAAACAAACATAGCCTATCGCAGCCTTTATTTTTTCGCGCATTTTTACAATATTTTGTTTTGAAAAATTTTTACCGTTTATTTTATCGCCGCAAATCCATTTTCCAAATCCGCTATAATATCGTCGATATGCTCTGTGCCTATGGAAAGTCGGATTGTGTTCGGGTATATTCCCTGATCGGCGAGTTCTTCTGCGGAGAGTTGCGAATGAGTCGTCGTTGCCGGATGAATCGCAAGACTTTTTACGTCCGCAACGTTGGCCAACAACGAAAAAATCTTTAAGCTGTCGATAAATTTCCACGCCTCTTCAAGACCGCCTTTAATATTAAAAGTAAAGATAGAACCGCCACCGTTGGGGAAGTATTTTTCGTATAAAGCGTGATCCGGATGATTTAAAAGAGACGGATGATTTACCTTTTCAACCTGCGGATGAGCGCTTAAATATTCGACGACCTTCTTTGTATTTTCCGCATGACGTTCCAATCGAAGCGAAAGAGTTTCCACGCCTTGTAAGAGTAAAAACGCATTGAAAGGAGAAATTGTAGCGCCCGTGTCTCGAAGCAAAATTGCTCGGATGTACGTGACGAATGCGGCGGACTTAACCGCCTCATAGAAAGAGACTCCGTGATAACTGGGATTTGGCGCAGAGATATTCGGATATTTGCCGCTTTTGCTCCAATCAAAATTTCCCGATTCCACAATAACCCCGCCCAACGTGGTTCCGTGGCCGCCTATAAACTTTGTGGCGGAGTATACGACTATATCCGCGCCGTGTTCGATGGGACGAATTAGATACGGAGTGCCGAAAGTGTTGTCTATTACGACGGGAAGGTTATGCTTATGGGCAATTTCGGAAATGGCGTCGATATCCGGAATATCGCTGTTAGGATTGCCTAGAGTTTCAAGGAAAACGGCTCTCGTATCGTCGGTGATTGCAGCTTCAATTTCCGAAAGATTGTGAACATCTACGAAAGTAGTTTTAACGCCGTATTGTGGCAGAGTGTGGGCTAAAAGATTAAATGTGCCGCCGTAAATGGTTTTTTGCGCGACTATATGTCCACCGTTTGCCGTAAGAGCTTGTATGGCGTAGGTAATGGCGGCTGCGCCGGACGCTATGGCTAAAGCTGCGCGGCCCCCTTCAAGCGCCGCTATCCTCTTTTCAAATACCTCCTGAGTTGAATTTGTGAGCCGCCCGTAAATATTGCCCGCATCGGCCAAACCGAAACGATCGGCGGCGTGTTTGCTATTGTGAAACACGTAAGAAGTCGTTTGATAAATAGGAACGGCTCGGGAGTCCGTTGCAGGGTCCGCCTGCTCCTGACCGACGTGAAGTTGCAGAGTTTCAAATTTGTATTCGCTCATGATTTGTTCTTCCTTTCAAAAGTTAAACTTTTTTTCAAATTGTTACAACAAGAAAAAATTATACCGTTTTTCCGGTTCTTTCCGTATAGTCTTTTAATGCGGCAAGCACTGCCTCTTCCGCCAATACGCTACAGTGCATCTTATGAGGTGGCATACCGTCCAGAGCCTCCGCCACAGCTTTATTTGTAAGCTGTTTTACCTCATTCAAACGCTTGCCTTTAATCAGCTCGGTAGCCATGGAACTGGACGCTATGGCGCTACCGCAGCCGAATGTCTCAAACTTTACGTCTTTTACGATATCGTCTTCAATTTTTAAGTATATCTTCATAATATCGCCGCATTTGGCGTTCCCAACTTCGCCAATTCCGTTTGCGTCCTCGATAAAACCGAGGTTTCTTGGATTGCGAAAATGCTCCATAAGTTTTTCACTATATAAAGCCATAACCTATCACCTCATAAAAATTTTTTTGTCAAAACTTAATTCCTTCCGAAGAAGCGACGTTATAGGCATATATCATACGCTAAAGCTCCTTTCAAAAAATTATGGGTTTATTATAAGCATATTTGCCTATCTTGTCAATGGGTTTAAATTTATGTTATTTATATTCTCGTACCATAGGTTGTTATTCACGAAACGCCAACCTAATATCTCTAATATTATTTTTCAATAAAAAATATACAAACTGTAGATAAATCAATAAAATTATAATAAATATTTGCTGCTCTCCATGGTTCTCCCACCGCCCCTTAGGGGCGGGTCTTAAAAATCCGAATTAACAACAACATCGCGGAAATAAGAGAAATCCAATCGCACATTCTAAATACCCAAAGCCCGGCATAATGAATTTTTACTTGGTCTTCTCCTCTTTTTACATAAACTTCCATAAACCTGTTTTCATTAAACCCAAGTTTTAAGTTTTCTCCGCTCTTTGTCGTAGCTTCATAACCCTCCCAATAAAACAGAGGGACCTGAACTTTTGCGTCTCTGTCTGCGCTATACGAAAATTCCAATCGACTGCCTTGCTTTTTTATATCGAAAATCTTTGCTTCGGTTTTAAAGTCCCTTGAACTGTATACTTCACCCTTTTCATTCCGAAGTTTATGAAAATGTACGTCGGAATACAGATAATCTTCCTGCACATGATATTTTTCGGTTGTGTACGATGGGAGTACATCGAAAGATTGGCGATTATAACCGTACAATTCCGGTAGACACTCGGGAAATTGTGTTCTTATTACACTTTCCTGACTAAATGTAAAGGCGACAAGCAACAAAAACGCGACTAAAGTTAATTTACTTTTGGAAATTTCTCCCAATTTCTCCGAAATAAATTTGCCTGCGAACAAACACAACAATACAAATCCAAAAGGCAAAAATCTTTCGGGAAGCTGCAACGGCAAAAGAATTTTACCGAAAGGCAAATTATTTTCTATAAATCCCCAAGGGAAAATTTTTGAACACATCAAAATAAGGAAAAAATTTAATAACAAGACGCACATAAACGCTTTGCATTGTATTTTTTCTTTCAACAAAAAAATTATCGCCGCCAAAAGCGGAATCCCTAAGTAAAATTGATACCTTAACAGTTGAGTAAACGTGCGCGTAACTTCTTCAAAGGAATTTACCCACGAGGGATGGTTTATCTGAAAAGAAACCGTTTCGTAGAAATATATAAACGGGACGATTCGCCATATATTCAGTAAAAACACGAATAATAAAATTTTTAAAATCGCCCTTTTCTGTTCCTCATTTTTCAACGCTTCTCTATAATAAACGCAACAGAAGAAAATAAATACGCTAAATATTATCGTGCTAGGTATGTGATTTTGAATAAAAAATGAAAAAATTATCGCAAACCAAGACCACAATTTTGCGTTTTTGGAGTCTTGTAAAATCAATACAATCATCGCCGTTGCAAGAGGCAACATAAAATATACGGGGACACAGCCAATCATGCCCCCGGTTACAATTTGAAAAATATAAACGCTTATATAAAATAGCGACGCAATTGCTCCCGCG
>JAFXOC010000178.1 GCA_017529085.1 Selenomonadaceae bacterium
GCCGTATTGCCGGATAAAAAAACAAATTCAAAAGTGCCGAACGTGAGGATTATGCCCGTCAGGATAAAGATGGACACATCCGTTACGGTTGAGCAGTTTGTGATGAATACGTTTCAACAGTTATTAGTCTCAAAACCGTATAGTTCGTTGTAAATCAACGAACTCAAAGAAATATCAGGGACGCGGGGTAAGCTGTTCAATCATTTTCTCAGTTTCTATGATTTTATGGAAGAGGAAAAGGAGTATTCAACCGTTAGGGCATCCGACGATGGGGCGTTGGTGATGAAAAATTCATGGGATTCCGGCGGCTCCAACCTCGAGTTGTATTTTCGATACGAAAACGGTAGCATAACTCTTTCTCTTATCTATAATACCAACACTTTTTCAAATTCCTACGAAGCCTCCTTGGTAAATCGTTTCTTTCAAGTAATTCTGCAAATGATGACGGACTACAATATTCCTATGTCCATGTTCATGGCAAGGTTGGCAAAACGCCTCGATTCCGAGGAAAATAAAGAGTTGGATATTCATAATCTTTCTCTTTACCTAAATTATGAGATTTCGAGAATAGGCATATTCAGTAGTCTCCATGATGGCGAGGATATTACTCATCTTCAGAAAAATACTACGCTAAAAACATTCTTTGAAGGCGACAGAATCAGCGGAGAAGTGTTGAATGATAATTTTGCCTTCGTGTTGCAGGGGCGCGTTGCAAGGAATGTGGATAGCGGAGACGGATGGTACGTCACTCTTGATATTTTAAAGGATAAGTCGTTATTAAACGCGACGTCTTTTTTGGAGAAACCGAGATTGCCCATTTCTCTTGAGGTTTTAACCGATGAAGCGCAGATTATTTTCATAAAGAAAGAGGCGGTTGAAAAAATCGCCCAAAAGGATTATAATCTAAGTAGAAGCATAATATCGTATGCGCTCAGCGAGATGGAGAAATATCAATATCTTTGGATTCAATCGTAAAGTAAAGGAGAAATATTTTATGGAAATTACAAAAGAACAAAACGGAACAAATTTGGTAATTTTTTTGGAGGGGCGTTTGGACGCGACGAGTGCTCCGCAGCTTGATAAGGAAATCTCCTCCTCTCTTGACGGCGTGACGAATTTGGTGTTCGATTTTGCCAAACTCTCTTACATCGCTTCCGCCGGTTTAAGAAGTCTCTTGGTTGCGCAAAAACGCATGAAAAAGCAGGGGAATATGAAGCTCATCCACGTCAGCAAAGACGTTTGCGACGTATTGGAGATGACGGGTTTTATTGATTTCCTTACAATAGAGAATTGACAGCTGTATTATAGTCAACGTCGATAAATTTTGTGGTTTGCTTCCCCGCCCGAAGGGCGGGGAAGCAAACTCAAGTAAAAATATTTTTTTCGTTCACTATAAAAATCCCTTCGCAACGCGAAGGGATTTTTAACGATAAATTTTATACGGAGAACAATATGAAATTGGGATTTTTGAAGGCCACATGGTATCTTTTTAAAGGGTATTGGGGTTCGGAAGAAAAGTGGAAGGCGCGGGGACTTTTGGCTGCGGTTATCGCTCTGAATTTGGCAGCCGTGTATTTGTTGGTTGAGATAAACACATGGTACAACGAATTTTACAACGCCTTGCAAAATTACGAAGAAAGTCTTTTTTGGCCGTTGGTGGGAAAATTTACGGCGCTTGCATTTATCTATATTTTTATAGCCGTCTACGCCATATATCTTTGTCAGATGTTGCAATTAAAATGGCGTACTTGGATGACAGACCGCTATTTAAAAGATTGGCTGAAAGAAAACGTATATTATAGGTTGCAGGTGTTAAGAAGCGATACGGATAACCCGGATCAGCGAATTTCTGAAGACATCAATCAATTTGTAAGCCTTACCCTGTCCCTTATGATAGGATTTATAAAACAGCTGACGACGCTTGCGGCGTTTAGCGTGGTGTTGTGGAATTTATCGGGGATTTTCACGTTGCCTGTGGGAAGTCACGAATTTCAAATTCACGGCTATATGTTTTGGTTTTCTCTCGCTTATTCCGTTATCGGCACGTATTTCGTGCATATCGTGGGCAGAAAACTTATCATGCTTAATTTCGACCAACAAAAATATGAGGCGGATTTCCGTTTCAGCATGATGAGGGTAAGAGAGAACAGCGAAAGCATAGCGTTTTACGGCGGCGAAAATTCGGAGTTTGGTATATTTAAGGAACGGTTCTCAAACGTAATATCCAATTTTTGGCAGTTGATGAAAAAGACGAAACTGTTGAATTTCTATGTCAACGGCTACGCCCAATTAGCCGTTATAGTGCCGTTGATTTTGGCGTCGCCTCAATATTTTTCGGGAGGCATGACTTTAGGCGGACTCATGCAGACCATTTCCGCATTCGGCAGAGTACAGGACGCGTTGTCTTACTTTGTGGAGTCGTATAACACCATCGCCCAACTTGTCGCCGTGGTACAGCGTTTATTCGGATTTAAGGAGCATATAACAGAGGTTTCCGAGATTAAAAAGAACATTGTCGAAACGGAAAACGAAACGGGTAATTTAGAGATTAAGAATTTGAATGTAAGACTTCCCAACGATAAGATATTGCTTAAAAATTGCAATTTGACTTTAAAAGAGGGTCAAAAAATCTTGGTGATGGGCAAATCCGGCGCGGGCAAGAGTACGTTCTTAAGGATGTTGGCGGGGATTTGGCCTTACGGGGACGGCGAAATTGCCCATCCCGCAAGCGAAAGTTTGATGTTCTTGCCGCAAAAGCCGTATTTGCCGCTGGGCAGTTTGAAACGGGCGATTTGTTATCCCAACGCCGATGAAAACATACCTAACGCCGAAGAACTTTTGGACTTGGTAAAACTTTCAAATTTAAAGGATTCGTTGGATAAAATTGAGGATTGGAGTCGCATACTATCGTTAGGCGAACAACAGCGACTGGCGTTTTTGCGAGCGCTTGTGGCAAAACCTAAATGGCTCTTTTTGGACGAAGCCACGTCGGCTTTGGACGAGCCTTTGGAACGGGAAATGTATGAAATGCTGAAGGAAAAATTGCCGCAAACTGGAATAATTAGCGTCGGACACAGAAGCACGTTAAGAGAGGTACACGATACGGAGCTTAGATTAACAGGGGACGGAGGTTATGAGGAAGCGGAGATTGAACGCTGATCTCCCACCGCCCCTTCGGGGTGACTCCCTCTGGGAGGGAGTCATTTTTTGCCCCCTCCTAGAGGGGGGTAGGGGGGAGATATATCCTTGGTTGGCGAAGATTGGCTTGAAAACTACGAAAAATCTCTGGCTTTGTGGAAAAACGGACATTATGATGAAGCGGAAAGGGAACTTATTGGTTTTTGGAATAAAACAAATGTAAAAACTCTGCCTCAATCGACGCTTTACGCTTATATTTTGCGGTCTAAGAAGATGTATGTATCTGAAATTACCCATATCGAAGATACGTTAAGGCTGTTTAAAGGCAGCGATGAGAAGCGTTTTTTGGCGATTCTTTACAGTCTTTTGGGTGAGGCTTATCAGCGGATAGGAGAAACAAAAAAAGCGGCGAAAATATTTTTGACTGCCGCCGAAACGGAGCAGAACCCCGAAAAGAAATTTGCGGAAATCAGCAACGCCGTTTTCGCAAGAGGGGCGTCGGACTTTTCTCCCGAAGAAATGGAAGTTTTCTATAAAAAATATCGCGAAGCGTGGGAATATTATCTAAAAATATTTCCGCCGCCTGCGGAGGCGCAGGCGGCGGTCTCTCCCGCAAAAGGATGCGAGGGGTCAAAAATTCGTATAGGCTATATGTCGCCCGATTTACATACTCATCCAGTGGCGGATTTTTCCGCCGCGCTGTTTTTGGATTATGACAAAAAAAAATTTGATGTCTTTGTTTACGATTTGGGGAATATGGAAGATGAAGTCACAAAAAAATTAAAACGGGGTGGGGGAGTATGGCGAAACGTTTGCGGCTTATCCATAGAGGAAATCGCAAAAAGGATAAAGGATGACGAGATAGATATTTTGGTGGATTTGGCGGGTCATACGTCTAATAACGCTTTGCCTGTTTTCTTGTATAGAGTCGCGCCCGTGCAATTATCGGGGATTGGCTATGTGTTAAGCACGGGGCTTTATGAAACGGACGGATTTTTTACGGATATTTACGCTTCGCCCGAAGCAACCTCCGAATATTTTACCGAACGGCTTATAAGACTTCCTCATACTCATTTTTGCTATACCCCTTTTGCAAAATTTCCCGCGGTGAAAAATCCTCCCTGCCTTAAAAACAATTTCGTAACTTTCGGTTCGTTCAACAATTTTTCAAAAGTTACGGACGAGTGTTTGATATTGTGGAATGAAATTTTGCAAAGAAACGTCAATTCCAAACTTATATTAAAACATTCCCTGTTTGACAGTTCGGAAGGGTTGGATTATACGAAAAAAAGGCTGAAAAGATTAGGAATTTCAACGGAGCGAATCGAATTTAGGGGATTTAGCGAAAATTATCTTGAAGAATATAACGATATCGACATAGCTTTGGACACTTTTCCTTATACGGGCGGCGCAACTTCGTTAGAGGCAATGATTATGGGTTTGCCGCTCGTTACGCTTTACGGAGCGCGTCACGGTTCGCGTTTTGGCGTTAGTTTTTTGGAAAATTTAAATTTAGGCGAGCTTATAGCGAAGGACAAAAACGCCTATATTGATATAGCGACCTTTCTTGCAAGCGATAAAGAATTGCTTTTAGAGTTAAGGCAAAAGCTTCGGCAGATGATGTTAAATTCGCCTTTAATGAATAGAAAAAGTTATATGAGGGAGATTGAGAGGATTTTTTGCGATTTGCAAAATTCTAGGGGGTAAAGTATAAAAAGAAAATTTTCACTATGGGGAGGTAGTAAGAATGTCTATTTTAGCTGCGGCAGCTGTGCCGCATCCGCCAATCATTTTGCCGGAAGTTGGCCATGGAGAAGAGGCGCAAATACAAAAGACTATCGACGCCTTTAGAGAGGTTGCGCGGCGCATGGCTGAGGAGGATCCGGAGACATTGGTGGTCATAAGTCCTCATGCCACCATGTACGCCGATTATTTTCATATTTCACCCGGAATCAAGGCAAAGGGCAGTTTTGCTCAATTTCGCGCGCCTCAAGTGGAAATTGAAGTTTCCTACGACCAAGAGTTTGTGAATGTTTTGACCGATGTTTGCGCCGAGCAAGGCATTCCGGCAGGCACCGCAAGCGAAAGGAACCCGTTGCTTGATCATGGAACAATGATACCGCTGTATTTTCTGCGGGAAACAATGCCTAATGTGTCCGTTGTGCGCATAGGCCTTTCAGGTCTGTCTGTGGAAGCCCATTATGCTTTGGGCAAAGCCATAAACAAAACTTCTAAACGCCTGGGAAAA
>JAFXOC010000179.1 GCA_017529085.1 Selenomonadaceae bacterium
AAGGAACCTCCAAAAATCGTTTGATTTTTAGAGATGCCTAAAAATCACTCCAAAAGCTATTATATAATTTTTATCTGTATTTTCAAAGGAGATTTTTATGAAATTTGTTTCTTGGAACGTAAACGGTCTTCGCGCCTGTTTAAAAAAGGATTTTATGGGTTCGTTTAAAAAGCTTGACGCGGATATTTTCGCTCTGCAAGAAATTAAAATGGAAAGGGATCAGGCGATTTTAGAGCTTAACGGTTATGAGGAGTATTGGTACAGCGCCGAAAAAAAGGGTTATTCCGGCACGGCTGTTTTTTCTCGTTTAAAACCAATTAACGTATCTTACGGTTTGGGAATAGAAAAGCACGATCACGAAGGAAGAGTCATAACTCTTGAATTTGACGATTATTACTTTATCACCGTATATACGCCAAACTCTCGTCGAGCTTTGGAACGTCTTTCTTATCGTATGGAGTGGGAGGATGATTTCAAAAAATTTCTCATGGAGCTTGATAAGGAAAAGCCCGTGATAATCTGCGGAGATTTAAACGTGGCGCATGAGGAAATCGACTTAAAAAATCCAAAAACCAATCACAAAAACGCAGGTTTTACCGATGAGGAGCGAAACAAATTCACCGAGCTGTTGAACGGCGGTTTTACAGACACATTTAGATATTTTTACCCGGACAAAACAGGGGCGTACTCTTGGTGGTCGTATTTAAGAAAAGCCAGAGAGAGCAACACGGGATGGCGTATCGACTATTTTTTGGCGTCAAATCGTTTTATGGACAAGGTTAAAGACGCTACTATCGAAAACGATATATTTGGGAGCGATCACTGCCCCGTTGGGCTTATTTTAAAATAGGGAGCGAGTATGAAGGATAAAGCTAAGGAAAAAGTTCAAAACGAAGTTATAAATTGGGAATATTTAAAGGAATTAAAATCGGATGAATTTGGGTTTTCATTGGTTGTAGAAAATATTGAAAATGACGATACCTTTAAGATTTTCTCGTACGAAAACAAGAAGAAACACTTAAAGATCGAGGCTTATTTTCACGAAGAAACCTTTGAATACAAAGTGGCAACAACGATTGGGCTGATAAATTTTTGCAACGTATCTTTTTTTGCAACGGATATAACCCAATTTGAAAATCACTTGAAAAGCAAACTTTCCGAAACGATACAGAATTTGGCGGAACCTAAGCGGGAAAATTTATCCTGTCTCCTCGCGGAAAAAGGCATTTTTGAATGGGATTACGCTTCAGTTTTGCCGAACGAATTGGAAGGGTTCCCTCTCTTTATAAATCCATCCGCACCCATACCCACGGTAAACGGTTCGCACATCATTTTCGATTACTCGGATTTTTCGATTAATACGGATTTTACAATTTATTACAACATATTTAGGGACGAATTTTTCGGCGAATCCATAATACGCGGCGTTGCTACCGTAACTTATGATTTTGATTCAAGTACGTTAAAAGAACTTGAAGACAAGCTCCGCCAAAAACTTGCGCATCATTTAAAAAGTATCAGAAACAGTATTTAAAGAAAGGAAGAGATGTGTTGAAATTACTGAAAACCTTAACCGCTATTTCTGTGATTTTGTCATTTTGCTGTGTAGCGTCAGCGGCGGACAATAAAACCTCATACGACGGCAAAACGGAATTTATCGAAAGAGACGCATCTTTTAGCGAAAAACCGCCAATATTTACCGACAGAATAAAAAGGAATCTTTCGAGGGCAAAATGGGTCATAGGAAATTTTAGGGAAGATATGACGATAGTTTCAAAAATACCTCCCAAAGACGTTAAGATTATGGGAAAAGCCGAAGCTACCGAAGCGGAAATGCTTGCTTTTCTGCTAAAAAATAACCCTAATCCAAAACTTACCTGTTCTCCGGAAGAACTTGTGCATTACTACTATATGGAAGCCGAAAGGGAAGGAATACGCCCGGATCTTGCTCTTTGCCAATCGTATAAGGAAACGGGATTTTACAATTATGGCGGCGACGTGCGTCCCCATCAAAACAATTATTGCGGTCTTGGCGCAGTCGGAGGCGGGAATCACGGAGCGACGTTTCCCACTCCCCAAATAGGCGCAAGGGCGCATATCCAACATATAAAGGTTTACGCTTCAAAGGAGGCTCCCACAACAGAGATCGTAGACCCAAGGTATGAACTGGTAAAAACCGTTCGAACGGATATTTTCGGAAATATTCCGACGTGGATGGGGTTAAACGGCAGATGGGCTGTCCCCGGAACTTACTACGGTCAAGATATAATTAAAAAGCTAAATTACGCATTGTCTCCAAAAGGTAACGAAAAAAATATAGCGTACGGCGACAATCTAATCCGTACAGATCCAAAGGATTATACGGCTTACATATATAGAGGCATCGCATATTTTAACAATGGGAACGAAAAAAAAGCCGAGAAGGATTTGCTCGCTTCTTCAGCCTTAAAAGAAACTTGGGAAGTATATT
>JAFXOC010000180.1 GCA_017529085.1 Selenomonadaceae bacterium
GTATTTCAACGAATACGAAAAGTTTCGCGGGAAACATTTATCGTTGGGAATAGAAGTAGGACTTACAAAGGAGCGCAGGGAGGACAACATAGCCTTTGTAAATAGCGCGCCCTTTGATCAGGTGATAGGTTCAATTCATGTTTTGCGGGCTGTTGATTTATACCCGCCGGACATTTACGGCAAGCGGGAAAATGGTATTTCGGCTTATAGAAATTCCCGCAGACGTGCCGATAAGCGAAGCGGAAGAAGCGCTTAGGGAAATTTTGGTGAATATTTTGGAAGCGCCCGAAGTAACGGCGGCGACCATAAGGGAAAAACTAATCGCCGTAACCGCTTGCAGAGGCGCGATAAAGGCGGGGGACGAGCTTAGCGTAAGGCAGATGGAGAAGCTTTTAAAAGAACTGTCGGAGGCGGATCATCCATATACTTGCCCGCATGGCAGACCCACCATATTGAAGTTTTCCACGGGAGAACTTGATAAAATGTTTAAGAGGACGGGATTTTAATTGAAGTACGACAATCATATACATACGAAATATTCTTCCGATTCGGAGATGGAAGGAGAAGCGGCGTTAAACCGCGCCAAAGTGTTGGGACTTTCCCTCGTGTTTACGGAGCATTTGGACTTGGGACTGCCCGGGGTGCATGAATTTACCTTTGACGCGAAAGGGTATTTCAACGAATACGAAAAGTTTCGCGGGAAACATTTATCGTTGGGAATAGAAGTAGGACTTACAAAGGAGCGCAGGGAGGACAACATAGCCTTTGTAAAGAGCGCGCCATTTGATCAGGTGATAGGTTCAATTCATGTTCTGCGGGCTGTTGATTTATACCCGCCGGACATTTACGGCAAACGGGAAAAAACGGAGCTTTACAGGGAATATCTCTACGACATGGCGCATCTTATCTATCAAAACTCCTATATAAACATACTGGCGCATATAGATTACATAGTAAGATACGCCACATACGAAGACCCACGTCTTTTGTACGACGATTTTAGTGAAGAAATAGACGAAGTGCTTCGAGCATTGGTTGTAACGGATACGGTATTCGAGTTAAACACCAGAAGGTTAAATAAGGAAGTAGCAGAAGAACTTTTCCCCATGTACGAAAGGTACCGCGAACTTGGCGGCAGATACGCCACAATAGGTTCGGACGCGCATACGCTTGACGCGATAGGGGCAAATTACGAATTGGCGGAAGATTTGCTTGAAAAGGCGAAGCTTATCCCAGTGACGTTTTTTGAGGGGAAAATGGAAATTTCGCGTTGAAAAATTTTTTATTTCATTTACATTATACAATAAAAATAGTACCATAAACTCAAGAAATTTTTTTCAAATATGTACCGTGACTTAAGATATCGGGATATAAAAGCTTAAGTTCAAATGTTTTGGAGTCGGTTTGTGCCGACTCCTTTTTTTTTCGAGCACCAGTTGGAGAGGGTGATAAGCCCGAAAAGTTGGTCGGCATTTACAAGAAAGAAAACGCCCTTCGTCATTTCTTCCGCCCAAAGAATAGCTACGGGATGATTTTTCAAATGAAGATATTTGGCAATTTTGCTTTCCATCACCGATTTATCCTATCTCACTTCACATAATGCACACGGGTTTTATCATATCGATTTTGCTGTGGTTTTTTCTGTAGTGGATAGCCAAACGGAATAATAGTGAATACAGAGAGATTTTGCGGCAAAGATATCGCCTCCGCTACCTTTTCCATTCGTTCGGTAAACGGCGCAATTCCGAGCACTACCCCACCCAAACCTTGCTCCTCAAGTTCAAGCAATATGTTTTCCGTGGCAAGTGATAAATCAACCTTCACCAACTCCGGCACTGTAAGACCGTCTTTGCGACCGCAAACAACAATGGCAGCAGGAGCCTTTGCCGTCATTTTAGAGTAGGGGCTAGACTCCGAAAGTTTTTGAAGTACGTCCTTATTCGTAACAACATAGAATTCCCACGGCTGCTGATTCATAGCAGATGGCGCAGCCATAGCAGCTTTCAGTATCTTTTCGATTTTTTCGGTTTCTACAAGACGCTCTTCGTATGAGCGTACACTCGTTCTGGTAAAAATTGCGTTCATTTAATCTCCTCCTAAAAATGACAAGTACAATTACATCATCGGCACGGACGAAGAAAATATGCGCGATTCCGTTGCAATGGTCGATTTCATGCTGAATAATCTGCGCTGTAAATCCCGAAAATTTTTGCTTTTGCTTCCGAAAATCCATATCGCGATACTTGATTTCGATCCGGTCGTGACGGACTGTTTCTCGTTCGCCCGTAAGAGATAGGCAACCCTCGGTAGTTTTACTCTTTGGCGGATTTTTTTAGGATTTCGGGATTGAGTATAACTCGATAAGACTCTCCGTCTTTTACGACGATAATGCGTTTACGCTCTCCAACCATTACAACTGTAACACATTCAATAATTCTGTTTCAATATATTTCTAAAAAAAATATATAAATTTCTAATCATATCGAGAATACCAATTGCCTCAAAAAATACACAATTCTCCACCCTTCTCACAATAGCAATAAGCGTAGCTCCAGCTTCAACAGCGGGAGCTACGCTACTCAAAACAAAATATTACGGAAACCGTCAATACTATTATAGTTCTACCACTAGCCTACAACTGCATATAATGGTAAACCACTTCAAATTTTAACAGTGTCTTAGATACCGTTGAGGGAGTGAGAGATACCGTCTCGGCAAAGATAGGAGAGGTCTCTCCAAAAAGAAACACCGCAAAATTTATACAATCAAAACGACAAAGTATTAACAAACTTTGTAAAATTTTTTTAGAATTACCACATTTTGCGAATCGTAATCGACGCGGCAATGTCTTTATCGTGACTTCCTTTTTGGAGTCTTGCGTCGCCCGAAATTTGCCAGTTTTGCGCCAAATTAACGTCGCCGAACAAGCGAAGAATGAAATGCGTTTTGTCCTGCTTGTTAAAGAGCCTGTGACTGTTGGTTGAGTCGCCTGCAAAATGATAGTTAATCGAAGGCTCCGCGCCGCTGAACGCGTGTTTTACGCCGATACGCGCGCCGTAACTTCCGCTTTTTGCAACGCGTTTCATTTCAAGACCGATTTGACCCGCAAAATATGTGTTGCTTAACCTGTCAGCGCGATGACCGTAAATTCCCAAGCCTTCCTCGCCGTAACCGCCCTGACGAAGCTCAGACAGCTGCATATTAAAGTACGGGCTGACCTTCCAAAGTTTTTGGTTGTTGTGAAGTTCTTGTTTATATTCGCCGCCAAGTTCGTAAATATGCCCGCCGCTCTTCGCTTCGCCGTTAAGTCCGAGGGTTGAAATGCTGCGATGATATTTGTTTCTCAGCCAACCGACATTTGCGTAAATATACGCGTCGGTCGCCTCTCTTTTATATAGCGCATATACGCCCACTCTTGTGTCGTAAGCGTTGCCGCCGTTGTTTTTGCCGGAAAACCCCATAGAATTGTAGCCGACAAACGCGCCCAACCGCAAGTTTCGCCCAACGGCTCTGTCATAACCGCCGGAGATGGCGGAGCCGTGGTAATTCGCGCCGTTTCTCGTTTCGCCCCAATTTTTGCCTAAATTTACCCATATATCGTTATTTAAATTGTTGTCGCGCGGAAGGTCAAAAGCCGTGTTTAATCTCTCGCCGATAGCGTTGCTCGCCGCGCTGTTTTGCTGAGTTACCGCCGCTATATCCGCCGCGCTGCTGCCGCCTATGTCGGATAGCGTTTGTTTTGCGCTTGTCGCGTCCATACTATAGAGGACGCGCATTTCGTCAACGCCTGCGGTATCGCCGCTTGATTGTAAGTTTTTACGCATGGCGTTCATAGCGTTGTACGTTTCGTTTTGCTCGCTTGTGGTATCGCCCAAATTATTCGCTTCAACGGCGGTGACTACGAGATTATTCGCGTCCTCCCGCTTTACTTCGGTATTCATCATACCGCTTGACTGCGAAGAATAGACAACATTACCCGTAATTCCCTTTGTTGCGGTTAAAACCGTGCTTTTTTCGTCCGGAACATAATTTATGGCGTTGACAACGCTTCCGTCAATGTTTGCCGTACCTTCGACCTCTATTTCCGGTTTGTTTGCGCCCGCAACAGATACGAGAACACCGTCGGATATAAGTTTTCCGTCGTTATCTCCCGCGCCTTTTATTTTAAGCGAATTATCCTTATCCACCGCGCCAATCGCGCCGTGGTTTATAAATTGCCCCGTGGTGTCGTCCTCAAAGCCTTCCGCCATTTTGCTTGTCATATCGTTTAAGGTGTAATTGCCGCCGAAAACAGCCGCGTTTTTTGCTACGGTCGCGTTTACCATATTCGCTTCACCGGTGTAAACGAAAGTTCCGTTCTTGACGTTTAACTTCGTATTTTCTGCGCCGATGATATTGCCGTCGTAAGCCAGATTGGCGTTGACGTTTATATTTGTCACGAGGTCGGGGACGTATCTTTTATAGGGAATAACTTTTCCGTCGTATTGGAGCATAAGTCCGCCGACATAACAAGTATTGCCGTACCAATTAGTTCCTACTAGGAAATTTTCGGAGTCGGAAAAACCGTCATCAGGCGAAAAATCCTTCCAATTGTTTGTTATGTCGCCTTTAAGTTTTGCGCCCTCGTTTAAATTTATATTGTCAACGAAAGACCCTTCGCCTGTAAATATCGCGCTATCCGCAGCCTCTATGGAACCGTTTACGTTAATAGTCGCCATTTTGTCGTTAAGATCGCCGTTTTGAAGGTCAGAGAAGCTGAAATCATCGGAGTTGCTGTCAATATCGTTTAAACCCACATTATACATATCGATAATTTGCCCGTCTGCAACCATACGCTTATAACGCATATAAGAGCCGCGATATTCTTTCGTCGCGCCCATCGTATTTGTTCCGAACTCCGCCCAAACTCCGACGCCGCCTTCGCCGTTCGCCGTTACCTCGCCGTCGATATTTATGGTATGATTTTTACCGTAAGCCGCAAAAACGCCAGTGCCATATTTTCCATCGCCGTGAACTTCCGTACCTTTAGCCACCGTTACGGTATTGTTCACGCCGTCAATGCGAACGCCTACCGACGCATCGCCTGCGGCATAAATATTTCCCGCTTGCGTTATATTGTTGTTGGATCCGTAAACATGAAGCCCCACGCCGTAAGTAGCGGTATTGTATCCGTCCGCATAAGCCGCGCCTTCCGCATTTCTCGCAGAAAAGCCTTGGGTATTGGTAAGCGTCTGCCCGTTGTTATAGATAGAGCGTCCGTAGAAGTTTTTGCGGTCTATTTTATAGCCGATGTCCTGCATAAGAGCAAGTTCCGCTTCCAGCAAGGTATTGTAACTGCGGTAGTCCTGATGACTCATAAGACTGCGTTCAAGGTCTATATGGGAAAATTCCGGATATTCATCTTCCCACATATTTATGGGAATGCCCGAAACTTGATTTCCGTTAGGGTCTGTAAAAGTCTTGCCGTCAAGAACCTCCGTCACGTTATCGCCGCGAAAAGTCAAATGGGGTTTTCCGTTTCTTCCCGTTAGGGCGTTTATATTGTCAACTATAAAAGTATTCCCTTCAAACTTTTTTATATCTTCGGGAGTTCCGTTATTCATATAGGATTTATAATTTTCGGAAGTCATAATATAAACGCCGGGTTTATCGGCGCGTCTGCCGGTTTGGTCATAAAGATGAGCGGTAAAACTGTTTGCGTTTGCCGCGCCATCCGAAATTCTAACAATTTCTTCTTCAAATGATCTTGAAGTCAATATTCCCAAGCTGTGCCCTATTTCATGAAACATCATGGGGATAATATCGATTCCGTTCATTTCCTGCGCTACGGGTAAAAGCGCATTAGGCGTGACAAAGCCGTACCTGCCGTCGCCCTCGTTCTTACCGAGATTTTGACCGATAATTATTGACCCAAAACCTCTTGCGGCAGAATTTTGCTCCGAACCGTCCATAATAGAATCTATTGTTTCTATCCATTCAATATTAGAGCCGTTTTGAAAGGCATCGTGCAAGAAATTTGGATTATTCGTATTAACTCCGTAAGTTCGGGAGTTGGAACGAGCGAAAGCGTTCGTAACATCGCTTGTACCGACGAAAAATTGAACGGGCTTATTATTTTTCGCCCCCGGACCTAAAATCTCCGCCCACTGTCTGAAGGATTCGTTCAGTCCCGCCTTAATATCGTCTTTAAGGGTATAGACTAGGGGATTTCCTCCAAAGGTTTCAAAATAATTTTTCGCCGATTCGTTTCCCGCATCTTCCGCGCCGTAGTAATAAATTTCAAAGATATTCTTGCCGTCAAAGCCGACGTCGCTTGTGGTCATAGCGTCCGCAGGGGAAAAATTGACGCTTGCCGCAAAGTAGAAGGCGATTGCAAGCGCAAGTTTGCTCTTGTTCGGTTTTTTCATATCAAAACTCCTATGCCGTGAATAGTAACCGCGGGCGTAGCGTCATGTGTTGAGCGCAACGCTGCGCCCGCGAAAAAACTTACCACAATTTTTTCAAAGTAATCGATGCGGCAATATCGCGGTCGTGACTGCCTTTCTGGAATTTTGCATCGCCGACTAATTGCCATCCGTCGGTGGAACTTATGTTGCCAAATAAACGAAGAATAAAATGGGTTTTGTCTTGACTACCGCGCAGAGTGTAACGGTTGGAATCGTCGCCTATGAAGTTATAGGATAAATCGGGGTCTGCGCCGCTAAATGCGTGTTTTATGCCGACACGCGCGCCATAGTTGCCCATTTTCGCCACGCGCTTAAACTCCATTCCAAGCTGACCCGCAAAATACGTGTTTTTAAGGCTGTCCGTCTTATGACCGTAAACGCCCATTCCGTTCTCCGTATAGCCGCCTTGAGTTAGGTGGGAAAGTTGCAGATTGATATATGGGCTGACTCTCCAGATTTTCTGATTGTTGTGAAGTTCATGCTTATACTCGCCGCCGATTTCCGCGATATGCCCGCCGTATTTGTTTTCCGTTGAAAGCCCTAATGCGGAGATACTTCTGCGGTTCTTGTTGCGAAGCCAACCTAAATCCGCATAAATATAAGCGTCGTCCGCATTTCTCTTATAAAGCGCGTACACGCCCGCGCGGGTGTCGTAGATGTTGCCGCCCGCGTTTTTCGCGCCAAGGTTCATTGAATTGTACGATACAAAACCGCCTAATCTCCAACCTTTGCCTATAGCTTTGTCATAACCGCCGGAAATCGCGCTGGCGTGATAATTTGCGCCGCTTCTCGTTTCGCCCCAATTTTTGGCGAAATTCACCCATATATCGTTGTTGATAGTGGGGTCTATGTTCGTCTTTTCATAAGCCGTGGTAAGGCGTTCGCCGATAATATTGTTCACCGCGCTGTTTTGCTGGGCAACTGCCGCCATATCCGCCGCCGCAGAATTTCCTATATCGGAGAGAGCCGATTTTGCGCTTGTCGCGTCCATACTATAGAGGACGCGCATTTCGTCAACGCCTGCGGTATCGCCGCTTGATTGTAAGTTTTGACGCATGGCGTTCATAGCGTTGTACGTTTCGTTTTGCTCGCTTGTGGTATCGCCCAAATTATTCGCTTCAACGGCGGTGACTACCAAATTGTTCGCGTCCTCCCGCTTTACTTCGGTATTCATCATACCGCTTGACTGCGAAGAATAGACAACATTACCCGTAATTCCCTTTGTTGCGGTTAAAACCGTGCTTTTTTCGTCCGGAACATA
>JAFXOC010000181.1 GCA_017529085.1 Selenomonadaceae bacterium
ACCGATGGAATGTATCCAAGGTTCATTATTTGGGAGAATGTCGCAGGATGTTTCTCCAGTTCCAAAGGACGCGACTTTCAAAGCGTCCTCACGGCGGGCGCAAAACAGTCGCGTCACGCTCCTGCGCCCGCACTAGCGCATCCGTGCGCGTCGGAAATCGTCCGCATCAAAGAGCCGCAAGCTCCCAATGTGCCTATGCCTGAAATGGGATGGGCAACAGCGGACATTTTATTGGGAGACGAATTCAGCGTTGCGTACAGAGTTTTTGACAGCCAAGATTGGGGAGTTCCACAGCGTAGGCGTAGGATCTACCTTGTCGCAGATTTTGGAGGACAATGCACCGGAAAAATACTATTTGACACCGAGAGCGTGTTGGGGGATATTACGCCGCGCTTCAAATCGTGGCAAGGAACTGCCGCCCGAATTAAAGATTGCATTGGAAAAGCAAGCGCGGGATTTTGTACCGAAGGCTCCGCAAACTGTCGAAGCATAGGCTACGAAGAAGAAAAATCCCCGACTCTTCGTGAGGGCGATGTTCCCGCGACTTTAATCCTAAACGACCACGGCGGGGAAAGAATGGATATTGCAAAAGATATAACACCCACGCTCCGCGCCGAGTCGCACCACCCGCCTTTGGTTTACGAAAATCACGGTCAAGCGACAAGATATAAAGGTCCGCTTGAAGTCGCGCCGACAATTTCTCATACTTACGGCGCGGGCGGGAATAATCAGCCGCTTGTTGCAAAATACTGGGACGGCGGCGATATTGCGGGAACATTAACGGCGAACAATGCGGCGGGAAATCAGCGTATGCCGGATAAAAATCACTTTAACGCCGTGGTTTCAACCGTTGACGTTCGCTTGACCTCCGAAGGCACGAAAAATGCAAGGCAAAATGTATACAACACGGAAGTATCAAGATGTTTGGACACTTGCGGCACAGACCCCGCCCGAAATCAAGGCGGTGTGGCAATTGTGGAAAAATCCTACGCTATGACAACCGGCGCATATACCCAAGTTGAAAAAGAAAAATCGCCGACTTTAACGCAGAGAGATTATAAATCCCCGACCGCCGTATGTTGCGGAATCGGGCGAGACGCTTTCAATTCGGGAGCAAATGCGAAATTCGGAATGTCCATAGATAAAGAGTTACAGCCAACGATGACGGCGAAGGGAGCAGGCGCGGTTCAACAAGGATATACAGTCAGACGGCTAACGCCCACGGAGTGCGCGAGGTTGCAAGGCTTTCCCGATTGGTGGTGCGAAAACCTCGAAAGCGAAAATCCAACGGAAGAAGAAATGGCTTTTTGGCGGGAAGTTTTCAAGGCTCAAAGCCGATTAAACGGAACGAAAGAAAAATCCGACAAGCAAATCCGAAAATGGCTTAAAAATCCTCACTCGGATAATGCAGAATATCGTATGTGGGGCAACGGTTGTACGCTCCCCGTGGTTTTTTACGTTTTGTCGGGCATCGCTTATTATGCGTGATATTGTATACAACACCTTCCCCTTGCAATTTCCCGCCCGAAGAGCGAATATGTCGCTACACCCGATGAAGGGCAGATTTTGC
>JAFXOC010000182.1 GCA_017529085.1 Selenomonadaceae bacterium
AAACCTCCTTCCGTAAAGACCGGCAAAAAAATATCTGTCATAGGCGGCGGCGTTGCGGGATTGTCGGCGGCGTGGCAGCTTGCCCGCAAGGGACACGACGTTACGGTTTACGACGAGGATGAGCATATCGGCGGCAAATTGGAGCAGGTAATACCGAGAGGTAGGCTTTCCCACGATCTTTTAAAGGCGGAGTTAAAACGTATTGAAAGCGTTGGGGTGAAATTCGTTTCCTCGTATAAAGTCGATAAGGAAAAATTCGCTTCAATCAGAGAGACAAGCGACGCGGTTATAGTCGCGACGGGCGGCACGAAGTCCCGCTTCTTCCCGTGGGAAGGCAAAGAACATCTCACCATGGGGCTTCAATATCTAAAAGCCATAAATAGGGGAGAAAAGCCAAAAACAGGCAAACGGGTAGTAGTCATAGGCGCGGGCAACAGCGGCATGGACACCTGCCGAGGGGCTTACGAAATGGGGGCTGAAACCGTAATAGCGGTTGACGTGCAAAAGCCTGCGGCGTTCCAACACGAGATTGATTATATCGAAAGTTTGGGCGGTAAGATTGTTTGGCCGTTCTTTACCCAAAAAATCACCCCCGAAGGAATTTACGCAAACGACGGCAGGTTTATTCCCGCCGATCAGGTGATTGTTTCCATAGGCGAAGAACCCGTTTTGGATTTCCTGCCCGACGATGAAAACATTCAAAAATTCCGCGGAAGTTGGCTTATACCGAACAAAGACAAGAGCGTAACTTCCAAAGTATTTGCGGCGGGCGACGTAATAAAGCCGGGTCGCCTTACCGACGCTATAGGCGACGGACGCAGAACGGCTTGGTATGTGGATTTGTTCGTTATGGGCAAAAGCTTAGAGCCTTTCCCCGAAAAGCAAAAAATCCCCGCCGAAAGAATCGGCAAGGCGTATTTTGACAAATGTCACCACTGCGATTTGGGCGACGCCGCAGACGACAAAGTTCGTTGCGTAAGTTGCGGCACTTGCAGGGATTGTAAAATGTGTCTTGAATCCTGCCCCGAAAAAGCAATCAGCCGCATTGAAAAAGCGGACGGTTCATGGGAATATGTATCCGATCCCAACCGCTGCATAGGCTGCGGTATATGCGCCGGGGTTTGTCCCTGCGGCGTGTGGAGCATTGACGATAATCCCGAAGAAATAAAGATGTACAGCACGGGCGAAAAAGTTGCGGGATAGTTTAATAAAAAAAGAGAGTCTTATTTTTGACTCTCTTTTTTTACTATTCACAATACCCCGCCATCGACATATCTTACAGATTTGGAGGATTTTGTGATGTGAATGTTTTATAGAAAATGACTTTGGTCAGCCGCTTGGCGGACTGTTTTATTTCAACCATTTATCCCGTTTGGTACTCAAAAACGCCTTAAAAATCTCAATATCTTCCGTCGTGGTTATCTTTATGTTTCGCTCCGAACCACCCGCAAAATATAACGTTTCGCCTAAATCCACCATCATGGTGTTCGTATAAGACGACCCGTAAATGCCAATCCCTTCTTTAAACGCCCTGTCATACGCCGTCATAAGTTTACCGAAACGATACGCCTGCGGGGTCTGCACTCTTTGCAGAGTCTCCCTTGGGATATATTCCCTCGTGCTGATATCGTCCAACTTTTTAAAAATCTGCTCATTATACGGGAGCGAACTCACTCCGTTGCCATATTTTCTGCAGGTGACAATAACGTCCGACAACACATCCTCGTCAATCATTGGGCGGATCCCGTCGTGCAGCACTATAATATCGTTTTCGCCGCAATATTCTTTCATCTTTATCAAGCCGCTGTAATATGATTCATGCACGGATTTCCCTCCCAATACCACATCTTTTAATTTAGTGATATTGTACTGTTTGGCGTAAGCCTTTAAAATATCCACCCAACCGTCCAAACAAGACACCACAATCCCGTCAATCTCCGGGTGTTTCTGAAAATTTTCCAATGTGTAAATAATGATTGGTTTATCATACACATTGATAAATTGTTTGGGTATATCCTGTCTCGTGCGCTGACCCGTGCCCGCCGCTATTATTAGCGCTATGTTCATTTGTTTCAACTCCCGTATAATTATCAATCAACCTTTTTTCTATCCAACAAAAATTTTTTCTGCATGCGCAATACTCCAATTTTGTTTATTATGCAAAAAATACAGCGTAATCAATCGTTCCGTACAAAATCCTGCGTATCTGTTATAGTATGGGTCGTTAATATCTCCCACTATTTTCTCGATTTCCTCAACAATCGGAAACATCCAACCGCATAAATCCTCTAAAACATTCCTTCTCATTATGCACATATTGCTTGCGTAAAATATTTTACCATTGTATATTCTATCTGCCGCTTCATAATATTCAGTCGAGTTTTGTTTTAAAACATTCATCAAAATTTGCCATACAGCGGGTATATAATGAGGAAAATCATCCTCGTAAACCGAGTGTTCGCAAAGAGTCGGCAAAGGCAACACTACATCTATATTGGTTGTTTTTAACTTATCAACGATGCTTTCAAGATTGTTCCACAATCTTCTGTAATGACAAATCCCCAAATAATCCGCCGTTGTATCATTTTTCCACATCCAATAAAACGCCGTCATCTCTGAGTATTTTCTGTTCTTGTCGGAAATATTTTCTCCGGTATCGTCCGTAAGGTCGCAAATGCGTTTATCCGTCAATGCTGCGCCCACTTGAATGGGGACAACATATTTATCAAAAGTTTCGTCATTCTCATTTAAAACAATATCGCAGTCAAGCTCCGATTTTGCCATATAAACTTTTAGTTCTAATTCTCGCGCTTCGTGAGTCT
>JAFXOC010000183.1 GCA_017529085.1 Selenomonadaceae bacterium
AAATATAGAGAGCTATCTAGCTCATAAATTTCAGAAATTGATTGTTCGCACAATCTATCTGGCTTTCAAGTGTTACATGTTTGCACTCTGTAGTTTTCAAGGAACAACTAAATCGTTGCCCGACTCCGTAAACTCGCTGCAAGCTTCCGTTGCAACCCCGTTTGGTGAGTCAGCTTGTTTATATTACCTCAAATTTTTTCTCTTGTCAACACTTTTTTTGAAAAAGTTGATTTTTTTTTGAAAAAGTTGATTTTTTTGAGCGAAGGTGTTACTATTCGCGGAATCTCCCCCCTACCCCCCCCTCTAGGAGGGGGGCTTGGTTAAATGAAATATAAAATTTTGACTCAACAGTAATAATCAGAGTGCCTCCCTCTTAGAGGGAGGGGGACCGCGAAGCGGTGGAAGGAGAGCCGTGAAGAGCACAATATTGATTGATTTGTCTACAGTCTGAATCTTAGAAATAAATTTCTAAGATTGTCCGGTTTTAAACGGAGAGTCGTATGAAACGATGTCAATAAAAAAGGTTTCCGAAGCACATCAATGTTTCGGAAACCTTTTTTATTGACTCATGCCACTTGTCTTTCCACCAATTCCTTAAACAAGCCGCCTTTTTCCATAAGTTCGTCGAATGTACCTGTTTCGGCTACCTCGCCTTTATTCATCACGATTATCCTGTCGCAGTCCTGAATGGTTGACAGACGATGCGCCACCACTATTCTTGTGGCGGCAAGTTTGTCGAGGCTGTTGGTGACTGTCGATTGAGCGCGGTTGTCAAGCGCGCTTGTCGCTTCGTCGAAGATTAGGATTTTAGGCTTGCCCACAAGGGCGCGGGCTATCATTATTCGCTGACGCTGACCGCCCGAGATGTTGCTGCTGCCCTCGCTGATTAGTGTTTGCATTCCCATCGGCATCATGGCTATATCTTCGGCGATGCCCGCTTCTTCTGCGGCTCTCCATGCGTCGTCTTGCGTGAGAAGTCTTGTTCCCACGATGTTGGTGTAAATATCCCCCGTCATCAGTTGCCCGTTTTGCAACACGACTCCCATTTGACTTCGTACCGACGGCAAATTCAAATCCGAAAGATCGTTGCCGTCAAACAAAACCGCGCCTTTTTTCGGCTCTTCAAACCCCAAAAGCAAGCGCACAAGGGTTGATTTCCCGCTGCCCGACGGGCCTACTATGGCGACGTGTTCCCCCGCCGTTATCTTGAAACTTACGTTGTGTATAACGTCCATGGGAGCGCCTTCGTAACCGAAGGTCAAATCTTTGACTTCCACCGCGCCCGAAAGCTCGTCAGCATCGCGTTTGTTGTTTACAGGTTCGGGAACTTCCTCCAAAATCGGCTTAAAGTTTTCAATTTGCGGCTGTATGCCGAAGTATTGGCTGATTAAGCCTATAACTCCGTTTAACACGCCGTTGAAACTTGAATACGCTGCGCTGAAGGCGATAAATTGAGCGTAACTTATGCCGACGATTTTTTGACCGTTGGGGCCTATTTCTTCAATCCCGTAAACGGCTATGAAGTACAATATAAGGTTTAACACAAAGGGCTGAATACTTCCGATTATGCTCGTGTAATTGTTTTGCCAGCGAAGTTTCAAACTCCAGTTGAAATGTTCCCCGAAAGTTTTCGCCCAAAGTCTGTA
This sequence comes from Selenomonadaceae bacterium, assembly GCA_017529085.1. Taxonomy (GTDB): domain Bacteria; phylum Bacillota; class Negativicutes; order Selenomonadales; family Selenomonadaceae; genus RGIG9201. The sequence goes on from JAFXOC010000183.1 coordinate 1,647, forward strand.
GGCTTCTTCCTCCGCGCCCTGTATGCGGAATTTCGGAAGCCCCGCAAAAATCTGCTGCACCGTGCCGGAACTGATGTTGCCGGCTTCGATGATTTTTCGCTGGAAGAACAGCACCCTTCTGTAGACAAAGGCTATAAATATCGAATATACAGCCCACACAACCAATGCCGCCGCCGTCAGTTTAATGCTGTAGTAGCACATTAAGAAAATGCTCCAAAAGGAGAAGACGAAACTAAAGATAGAGCCTACAAATTCGCCGGACGCCAAACTTTTTGCAACGCTAATGCCGCCCATACGGCTTGCAAGTTCGCCTACCGTATATCGCCTGAAAAACTTTGCGGGCAGCGACATCAGCCTTCCCCACATCGCCGCTTCCGCGTTTAACTCTATTTTTGTGGAAATGCGAAGCACCGCTATGGAGCGCACTATCGAAAGGGCGGCGGTGGTGAACGCCGTCACCATCATGACTTGAGTGACCGTTGCAAGGGCTTGTCGGTCATAAATCGGTATAATGTCCTCAAAGACGGTTTCGGTAATTATGGGCGCAACAAGGGGAATAAGCCCCGCGAAAAGACTTGCGAAGATAATCGCGCGATAATCAGCCGCCCAACAACGGGTAAACATAAACTTGATGAGGTCCCAAATTTTTAAGGCTCTTGTCGGAAATCCCGCAAACACCAAGAACGCGTCCTTTGAGATATTGCCGATCTCATCGTCGGTGAGGTCGAAACCCTCTTGTCTGTCAAAGAGATAGACGCGATAACGCTCGGGATTGACGGGAATTATCGCCGCCAGTGATTTTTCGCCGCCTTTTCTCTGGTAAAAGCCGATAATAACGCCCGTGTCCTTTTTGTGCCAGCCGTCCTCCAAAGTTACAAGGCGCATTTGCATTCCGCCTTTTTGCGCCAACCGCCTGAGGAGCGCCACTTCATCCAAACTATTTGCCGCGTTCTCTCCTACATGGATGGAATCCGTGGGCATTTTAAGCGCTTTTGCGACTTTTTTTACCGCAAATATCGCCTTTTGAGCAATATTTGTCCTTTGCGGCGTAAAATCCGCAAGCAGGGGTTCTTCGCTTAACAGGCTTCTAATTCCGTTTTCTATTATGAGTCGCTTTTGATGCTTTCTTAAAGCTATCCGCCGTTCCGTTCGCTTTTGTTCCGAGCCGAACCGCACCGCAATGAGCATCGAAAAAATCTCCATTGAGTCGAAAAAGTCGGCGATTATGTCCGTCGAATTGTTAAACACCGTTTTGTTTCGCCACGACAAAATCGTATCGTCCTTCCTTTCCGCAATCAGCGACAACCACGAAAGCCCCACCAATCTGCAAAGGAAACTCTCCATTTGCGGCCGCAGGATTTTTTCTCTATCGCGGGTAAGCGGGACTTCTCTCAAGACCACATCGCTTGTTGCGAAAACTTCTATTACGATTTCGTTGAAATTGCCGTCCATGGTGGGGAACACCATAGCGTTTTGCGCAAGCTCCATCAGAAATATTCTGCGGAACGACAGCGAATCCTGTTTCCCCGTCGCCGCATATACCTCGACTATGCCGCTTGCGACTTCGTAGGCGGCGTTTTGAATTTTCGCCCTCTCTCCGGGGGCGAGTCTTATCTCATTCATAAGACCTCGCTCCCTTCCGTCGTCCGACGCTCTTTTATAAGCCTGCTATAAGGTCCGTCGTGTTTAATCATATCCCTGTGAACGCCACGCTCCGCTATGTTCCCGTTTTCAAGCACGATTATTTCATCCGCGTCCCGTATCGTAGAAAGCCTATGCGCCACGATTAGGCAGGTGCAACCTCTGTGACGTATGTTTAACAGCACTTGTTTTTCCGTAATGGGGTCTAGCGCGGAAGTCGCTTCGTCCAGCACCAAAACAGCGGGATTAATGGCGAGCGCGCGAGCGATTTCCAAACGTTGCCGCTGACCGCCCGAAAAATTCAGCCCGCCTTCAGACACCTTAGATTCGTAACCGTTTTCAAGATTCATAATATCGTCGTGTATGCAAGCGTCTTTTGCGGCTTGGACTATATCCGCCCGGGGAACGGATTCGTCAAAGAGGGCTATATTCTCCGCAATAGTGCCGGTTATAAGAAAAATATCTTGATCGACGGAAGACAGCGAGGATAAAATCGCGCCTCTGGGCAAATCCCTTCGCTTTATCCCATCGAAAGCGACTTCGCCGCCCCATTCCTCATAAATCCCGGTTACAACCTTCGCCACGGTTGATTTCCCGCTTCCCGACGCGCCGACTATCGCCGCCCACGCCCCGGGTTTAAGCTCCAGATTGAAATTGTTTAAAAGCGGCGGTTCAAGCGGACTATAGCCAAAACTTATGTTTTTTAAAGATACCGCGCCCGAAAGCCTCGAATCATAATCGACTTTAGGCGGATTTTTGGGATAGTTTAAAGAGTCCGTTTCATAGGAGCGCACGTCGTTTAAGCGCTGCATTTGCATTTCCGTCTGTTGAAGCGTGGAGCCTAAGCTCACCAAAGCGTTTACGGGAGCCTGAAAACTTCCCATAAGCTGTTGGAACGCCATAAACATACCGACCGTCAACAGCCCGTCCATAATGGAAAAGCCGCCGAGCGTCATAATAAGAGCGCCGTTCACGCCGCTTAAAAGAGTTGGCAAAAGACTAACAGAGAGCGACCAAATCGCAGTCTCCTGCGAACCTCTCAAGACTTTCGTCTGATACCCCGCCCATTTTGTGAAAAAATCCGCCTCGTCGCCGTTCGCCTTTATTGTCTCTATCATGCGAAGTCCGTTCATAGCGACGCCGTAAGCCTTGCCCGCATCCTGCTGGATACGCATATTTAAATCAGTCAAACGGCGGCGCATGGCGAAAAACATAATCATTGATATAGAGCTGAAGAATATGCCGATAAGGGTAAGCGTGACGCTGTATTGAAGCAACAACAGGAGATAAAATAAGGCGATAAAAAAATCCAGCAAAGCCGTCGCCACAGGTCCCGATAAAACATTAGCTATTGATTGATTAAAAGAGACGCGCCCCGCAACCTCCGCCGCGTAGCGTTGATGGAAAAACTGCATGGGCAGCCTCAGCAAATGCCAAAAATACGAGGAGGAATCGGCAAGGGTGATTTTCCTCTGCCAATTTGTCAGCACAACGGCGCGAAGCAGAGAGATAACGCCCGAAATGATAAAAGACGCCGTCATGGCTATGCAAAAATTCGTCATCCAATCAAGATGTTTTCGGGTCAGGATATCGTCCATAAAAATCTGGCTCATAACGGGCGAGGCAAGTCCCGGGATAATTGCGCAAAGCTCCAACAAAATGACGAACGTCGCCGCCCACTTATCCTCCGACAGTTTTAAGAACACGTCTTTAAATACATTATACCTCTTGCCTTCGGGTTTAAAATCGGGTCCGGGTTCCATGGCGATGGCGATTCCCGTATACGACTTGCGAAAATCATCAAGTTTAACGGTTCTTTGCCCTTGCGCCGGATCGTTTAAGAACACCTTGTCTTTTTTTATGCCCTCAAGCACGACGAAGTGATTAAACTCCCAGTGAATAATAAGCGGGAAAATATTGTCCTCGCTCATCACTTCCAAAATATCGTCCGTGGTAAGCCTGTATCCGTCAGCCTCAAAACCTCTTGCTCTTGCGGCTTGCACTACATTGCTCGCCTTGGAGCCGTCGCGATTTACGCCGCATTCCGCCCGAAGTTTTTCAAGAGGCACCCAGAGTTTATGTTTTGCAAAAACCATCCCCAAACAAGCCGCGCCGCATTCGGTAGCCTCCATCTGCAATATCGTCGGCACTTTTTGCCTTGTCGAATCGCCCGCGAACAGTTTTTTTATTTTTCCGTAAATGTTGGTAAAAAATGACATC
>JAFXOC010000184.1 GCA_017529085.1 Selenomonadaceae bacterium
CTTTTTACGGAGCTGTCAACTTTACGCCCTTTTTTGTCTATGGAAAAATATCCCGCATGTGTTTCGGCGGTATCAATATTTTTCAAATAATTTAAATAAGGCGTTGGGAAAATCGTCAAATATTCGTTAAAAATGTTATTGTATTCTTCCTCGAAAATTTTTCCGTATTCGGAGTTTATTTCGTTTCCCTCTTCATCATATTGACGATATTTTGCCACTTCGTCGATGAAAAAGAGTGACAAACACTTTATTCCCTTGTCAAAAAGCTCTTTTTCCTTTTCAAAATGAGAACGAATGGTTTCTTTTATTTGCGCCCTTCGTAGCGCTTTTTCGGATATATCGCCTTGAATTTCCCCTACCCGTATTTCTTCGCCGTTGGTGAAAGAAAGAGTTCGTCCTATGGGGTCAATCTGACTTACTCTATATCCCTTATACTCTTCCAAATTCTTCGACAGCGCGAAAATATCGTCGCCGACGCTTACAAGCCTTGTTTCTCGCTTAATATTTTTATTATGCCCGATTTCAAATTCAAGCCGAGCCGCGGGAGGTTTATCTCCCGATACGACTATTCTTTCCAAAAACAAATAGCGATTTGCGCCGCTTAAATTTTTTATGTCAAAGCCTTTTACCTCTATTTGTTTCACCAACTTATTTTTATAAGCGTCCACCGCGTCAAGCACATAAACAAGATTATGGCGTTCCTTATGAGTGGCGGAGTAATTTAGGCAAAAGAGAGGGTTAAACTTTTTCAAAGCCGTCTGCGTTTTTTCGCCGCTCATTTTTTGCGGTTCGTCCAATATAATAATCGGTCGGTTTTTCGCTATTACGTCAATAGGGCGTCTTGAGCCGAAATTGTCCCGCTCGGAAAAAATAATCCTCGCCGCAGCGTCGCCGCCTCTGCCCTCTTTGTTTTTATCCGCGTTAAAAGCGGCGTTGAAGGCTTGCATATTTATTATCATTACGCAAATATCCGCGCTTTGGCTAAAATTATCAATTTCGGCAAGATTTTTTGAATCGTACACGAAAAACCGCGCCTTTTTCCCGTAATGCTCCATAAAGTGTTCCTGCGTTACGCCGAAACTCTTCTTCACGCCCTCGCGAATAGCGATACTCGGCACAACGACCATAAATTTTGTCCAGCCGTATTCTCTGTTAAGCTCGAACATAGTTTTAATATAGACGTAAGTTTTCCCCGTGCCGGTTTCCATTTCCACATCGAGAGAACACGCGCCAAGCCCTTTTGTTTCTATATTTTGAGAAAGTTTGATATTGTTTTCGCTTTGCACTCTGTTAATATTTGTAAGCAAAACCGTTTTGTCAAGCGTAACAGGCGCATTGGCAAAGCCCACCGCCATATCGTCAAAAAGACCGTCTCCGGCAAATAACGCGCCTTGCGTTTCCCACGGAACATCTCGGCGATAAGACAAGGGTGAGGCAAAGTTTTGCCCCGCAAAAACTTTTGTAACGCTCTTAACGGCATCGGTTTGATAATTTTGCACGGTAAATTTAAATTTCAAATTCACCCTCTCCTTTTTTCTCCGCTTGTTTTAGCAGAAAGAATTTTTTCTGCGTTTCGATTTCAGCTCTCAGTTGTTCTTCGGTTGGAAGGTAAAGTTTATATTTTGAGGCGAAAAGTTGCTCGTAATACGATAATGCGACCAAGAAAGAGAAATGAATTGTGCATTCGTTGTCTGCACAATTGGTAAATTTTTTTCATTGGGAGATTGTCGCCGCACTGTGGCGACAATCTCTGGAAAGGTCTGATAAAACTGTACATAACGATA
>JAFXOC010000185.1 GCA_017529085.1 Selenomonadaceae bacterium
GTTGTTTGTCTTTATGCTTGTGTACTTCTTTGTTATGACGAAGTTGATACCAAAGACGCAGGTGCAGCAAAGGTTACGGGATATAAAGTACGGGTCTAAGGAAAAGAGAGAAGAAGCGGGACTTGACAATTTAGAAGAGATACCGTTTTTGGAGCGTACTATTGTTCCGTTTTTCCAAGGGCTTACCAATACGCTGATGAAGTTTGCGCCTGCCGGGATTCACGCCATGATAGAAAATCGCATTATGATGGCGGGTAAACTTGGCGTGTGGAGCGTCAACGCTTTTGTGTGCGGTTGGATACTGTCGGTTGCGGTTTGCTTCTTGCTGGCGTTTATGTATGTGTCTAACGGAGTTTTCCCCTTTGTGCAGAGAACGGCTATCGTTATGCTTGGAATTTTTATCGGAGGTTTTTTGCCGTTCGCCATTTTAAATTCCATGATACAGAAAAGACAAAAAGCCATAACAAAACAGTTGCCGGAATTTTTAGACCTGCTCTGCGTCAGCGTGCAAGCGGGGCTTTCCTTTGACGGCGGGGTTTCAAAGATTGTTAGCCGTATGAAGGGACCTTTGATTGACGAGTGCGTAAGAATGCAGCGGGACGTAAGGATGGGTATGCCAAGAGCCAGATCGTTAAGGCAGATGGGTCAGCGTTGCGATGTGCAGGAGGTTTATCTTTTTACAACTTCCGTTATACAAGCTGAACGGCTCGGCACAAGCATGGCGGCGACATTGGAAAATCAAGCTAACAATATGCGCGAGCGCAGAAGACAGAGAGCGAAAGCGGAAGCGTTAAAAGCGCCGGTTAAGATACTTCTGCCTTTGGTAATGTTCATATTCCCCGCGCTGTTCGTGGTGGTGCTGTTGCCTTCGGTACTGTTCTTGATGAAGAGTTTTTGAGCGAACTCCTTCCACCGCCTTCGACGGTCCCCCTCCCTCTAAGAGGGAGGCTTTTAAAAGCCCTCCTCTTAGAGGAGGGAAAGCCGCGAAGCGGCAGGGAGGAGTTCCATAGAAAATAGTGATAATCGTATTATTAAATATTTGCCTGAATATTTTTATGGATTAGCGATACATGGCTAAAAAGAGATTTAAAATTGAAAATACGGATAAGATTTTAGACGTAGAAATAGCGGACAATTTTTTTAGAAGATTTCTTGGACTTATGGGGAGAAAGTCGCTAGGCGAAAATGAAGGGCTTCTCATAACTCCGTGCAATAGTATACACATGCTCTTTATGCGGTTTGTCATTGACGCCGTTTATCTTGATGATGATTTTAGGGCGCTAAAGGTGACGAAAAATCTTTTGCCTTGGCTTGGGTTCTCGCTTTGTTTTGGGGCGAAGAGCGTTCTTGAGGTAAAGGCGGGAGTTGCCGAAGCGTTAGGGATTGTTGAAGGTGTAACATTGGTAGAAGTATGATTTATGAAATAATAGACAGAGAATTAAAAAAACAAGGGCTTGTTCAAGAGCCTTCCGTAGTTTTGAAGCCTATGTCCATAAATATTTTAGATGTTGCCGAACACGCTATACAAAGATTTAAAGATAGAAATGCGACTAAAGAGATGGCGCAACATTATATAGATACTGCGCTTGTTATGATTAAAGAATCGAAAGATAAATATGAATTTATCGCTGAAGATGGCAGTAGTGTTATTTTAGAATATGGTAAGCTATTGACTGTTATTCCGAAAAGCTCATATACAGAAAAACAAATAAAAAAAGTGCAGGTGATTTTATCATGTTTAGAGTTGTACCGGATGTAATGATTTACTGTCCTATGTTAAAACAAAAGATACCTGAGACTATGTGTTTTGAGATAAATTTAGTGGTGGATGAGGTGGCAATTCCTTCTTTTGTTAAAGAAGTTAAAGATTGGGATAAAGCAAACGAAATGTGCCCGACTTGTGAAGTATCATATTATAAAGATGTACGAGATTTTCATAAAGAGGCGGTAGTATGATTCGGAAATTTGTGGATCGCAACGAAAAAGGGGCGGTAATAGTATTTCTCGCCATTACTCTACCCTTGTTATTGGTGCTTGTGGGCGGGGCTATTGATTTTGGCAACGCTTATATTCATAAGAGCAGGTTGCAAAACACAGCTGACGCGGCGGCGCTTGCAGGGGCGAGGGTGTATGCGATAAATGGTGAACAAGCTCTTGATGAAAGCGGTCATCCGAAAGCGAATGATGAAGCTAGGTCTTATGTAGAAAAAAATGCGTCGGGTATTAATGCTACGCTTAGTAATGTTATAACAAATATAAACGACCCCAAAGCATTTAGAGCCAAACCTAATGCAAGTGGTAGCGTAGTGTATTATCGTGTGCTTTTAAAGGAAACTGTGCCTTTTTATTTTTTAAGAATAATAGGTTTAAATACCGTAGATATATCTGCTGAGGCTATAGCGGCGATAAGCGCAAGTAGCGGAAGCGGAAAGAATTTATTTATATTCCGCAATAATTTTGATGCCGTTAATTCTATCGATAATCCGGATAATTTTGATATGCAGGGACAACTTAGTAATTGTGTTACCTTTGACGGCGATATTGCATTTACTAATGGCGATGGATTAAATCCTAACAATGA
>JAFXOC010000186.1 GCA_017529085.1 Selenomonadaceae bacterium
GACGGGGAAGCGATAAATGGCGTAAATCTTCCCCGTACTCAAGGATTGCGCCGCCAACCAAACTCTGATGAGCCAATGGCGCATGAAGCGCTTTTCGTTGATTAACGCATAATATGATGCGGATGGCTCCGCTCGCATCGGGAAAGAGCTTTGCTATTGCGTGACTTAGGAGCAAAGAAACCATGGTTCCGGGACTTGCGCCATTTTCTTTGTTGAACCGCATAAACTCGGTCTCTCTCACCGTAATGCCGTATACTGTGCTGCATTTTTCCACGGGAAGATTTGCCGCAACATTGGGATTTAGCGACATGGGCATCTCGTAACGCCTTGGCGTTGGAAGGTTTTCGGCTTTCATAACGGGACAGTCCCATTCTTCAAGGGATATTTTATCATCTAAAGTCCGGATTCCTTGATTCGAAAGCGTCGCATTGTAACGACCGGAACAATAATAAAACAGCAAGGTGCGAATCACCTCATAAGCCCCGGTTGCGTCGGTCAATCCGTGAAAGATATCCATGACAATCCAGTTATCATAGCCGGAAAATGAAATCATGTGGTAATTGGATTCTGCCGTATTAAGTTCTGTCCCCTTAGGCGAATTGGCAATAACGATGGGACTTGGGTTGTTCGCAAAAAAAAATTCCTCTCCTTTTTTAATAAGCCTGACGCAGAAATACGGATAACGCTTCATTGTGGTATTTACTGCATTTCTTAGCGCATCGGCATCAATTGGGTCGGTCAGTCGTATTCTAAATCTCATGGAATAAGAATTATTTTTTTTCGACTTATACAATGGTAAAATTTCCGTAAAAAGTTTTTGTTCCATAGATAATCCTCTCTTATTTTTGCCATAAACTTTGGTTCTTTTCCGTGGGGAGCTTTATTTCATTGTTGTCGAAAAGTCATTATAGAGGCTAATTTTTCCCTTGTAAAGATATTTTTATTTATAAAAGTGAGGAGCGACTTCCACAAAATTATTGAAAATTACTCTTTTGAGGATTATAATTCTTATAATCACGATAAATTTTTCTCCCCCGACCGAAGGGCGGGGGAGAAAAACCAAGTAAAAATATTTTTTTCGTTCACTATAAAAAGAGGTGTTTTACATGAATTTAATAGAACGCAAAGAATATTTAAATTTTTTGGAACGAAACCAAGGACGACAAATTATTAAAGTTGTTACCGGAGCAAGACGAGCAGGCAAATCAACGTTATTTTCAATGTTTCAAAATAAACTTTTAAAAGAAGGCGCTCAAAAAGAACAGATACAAACCATAAATTTTGAAGATATAGCTTTTGAAGATTTATTGGAGTACCATGCGTTATATCGTCATGTCTCCGAAAGGCTTATTGAAGATAAATGCAACTATATTTTTCTCGATGAAATACAACATGTTCCGAAGTTTGAAAAAGCTGTAGATAGTCTTTTCATTAAGAAAAACGTTGATATTTATATAACGGGTTCTAACGCCTATATGATGTCCGGCGAGCTTGCCACCTTGCTTTCTGGGCGTTTTGTGGAGCTTAGTATCCTTCCTCTTTCGTTTAAAGAATTTTATACTGCGCAAAATGAAAATCAATATAAATTTACCTTACGAGAACTTTATGAGAAATATATAACCGAAAGTTCTTTTCCTTACGCGCTGCAGTTAAACGGAAATCAGCGGGATATTATGGAATATTTAAGCGGAATTTATCATACCGTGCTTTTAAAGGACATAATGACCCGTATGAGGATAAACGATCCTAAAATGCTTGAAAGCGTTATAAAATACGTTTTTGCAAATATCGGAAATCTAATGTCCTCGAGAAAAATCGCAAACGCCATGACTAGCCAAGGAAGAAAAATCGATGTAAAAACCGTTGAAAAATATTTGCAGGGTCTTTTAGATAGCTTGCTCTTATATTCTGCCGATAGGTTTGACATTAAGAGCAAAGAGCTTTTAAAATTTAATCCCAAATATTATGTGGTAGATCCGGCGCTTCGATTTCTTTTAGTGGGAAAAAAGGGGCGGGACACAGGGCATATTTTGGAAAATGTTGTTTATCTTGAACTTCTTCGCAGGGGGTATAAGGTTTATGTGGGTTCAGATACGGAAGGGGAAGTTGATTTTATCGCTCAAAGTGCAAGCGGATTGCATTATTTTCAAGTGTCGGAAACGACTTTGCAAACTGAAACCCTCGAACGAGAATTAAAACCTTTAAAAAAAATAAGGGATTCTTACCCAAAAACACTTTTAACGTTAGATGAAGTAGGTGCTGAAGCAGATTACGAAGGTATAAGAAAAACAAACGCTTTAAAATGGTTGCTTAGAGACTAAGCGGAATAAAAAATAGCGGTGAAAACATTTTAAGGCAACTTCTAAAACTATTTGATTTCTCTGATGACTCCCCGAAAAGTGCGTGAAGTCATCAAGAAAATTAAACGGTTTTTTAGAAGTTGCCTTATGAAATTTTAAATGTCTACAATAATTTACCTTACCGCATGAAAAAGTTCGCGCAGAAAGGCAGGTTATTGCAAAAGTCCCAACACATTAGACGCATTTTGATTGGCTTGAGCCAGCATACTTTGTCCTGATTGGATAAGCACGCCTATTTTTACATAATCCGTCATAGCTTGCGCCATATCGGCATCGCGAATAACGCTTTCACCCGCTTGCACGTTCTCATGCGCCGTAGTTAAATTTGCGGCGGTGTATTCAAGACGCATCATCATCGCGCCCAACGTCGTCGCTTCGTCAAGAGCGTAATCAATCGCCGCATCGATAATGTCGAGAGAAGAAGCAGCCTTATCTTTTGTCGTTACCGAAGCGTCGCCGATACCCAACGCTTTGGATCGCATATCCTTTATATGAATATCTATGGCTTGGTTGGCGCGCGCGCCGTGATGAATGACAAGTGCATTATATTTTCTTGCCTTTTTCGGATCAGTCTCGGTTGTAATTTCTTTTACCGAATATTTATTGACGGTTGTCGTGGTATCAATCGTTTCCTTTCCCGTCAATATGCGCCACGCTTTTTCATAGTCAATGGCATCAGTAACCGTACGAGTATAATCAACCGTTTGA
>JAFXOC010000187.1 GCA_017529085.1 Selenomonadaceae bacterium
CCCACCATGGCGGCAAAAGTCGTCGAAGCCGCAAAAAAAAGGACGAAGAAACCCGTCATTATAAAACTTTCGCCGAATGTCACCGATATAACGTCGATGGCAAAAGCCGTAGAAAATGCGGGAGCGGACGCTGTTTCCCTTATAAACACCCTGCTTGGCATGGCCATAGACATAAGGACAAAAAAACCTGTTTTGGGAAATATAACGGGCGGACTTTCGGGACCGTGCGTTAAACCCGTGGCGCTTCGCATGGTTTACGAAGTAAGAGGCGCGGTAAAACTTCCCATTATCGGCATGGGCGGCATAGCTTCCGCAGAGGACGCCGTAGAGTTCTTCCTTGCGGGCGCGGATGCTATCGCAGTCGGCACGGCGAATTTCGTGAACCCCAAAATCACCGAGGAAATATGGAAAGGTTTGTTAAAATATCTTGATGAAAACAACTATTCTCACATAAACGAAATTATAGGTTTAGCGAGGTGAAGACAATGCAAAAAGATAAATTGATAGTCGCCCTTGACGTGCATACGATGGAAGATGTTCGCGCTCTTGTAGATAAATTGGGGAACAGCGTAAACTTTTACAAGGTGGGCATGGAGCTTTTCTACAGCGTGGGCAAAGACGTCGTGATATTTTTGAAAGAAAAGAATAAAAAAGTTTTCCTCGACTTAAAATTATTCGACATACCAAATACCGTGGCGGGTGGGTTGACATCTTTGATGAGCCTTGGGGCGGATATGATAAACGTCCACGCAAGCGGCGGATTTTCCATGATGGCAAAGGGAGCTAAAACTCTCCGAGAAGCCGCAAAAAAAGCCGGCGTCGAGCCTCCGAAAATCATAGCGGTTACGGTGCTTACCAGCATGAACGACGATGAATGGAAACAGATGGGACATACCACAGCCATATCCGATCAAGTCATTTTATTCGCCAACTTGGCAAAACAAGCGGGGCTTGACGGCGTAGTGGCGTCCCCCATGGAAGCCGCCGCAATCAGAAAAGCCGTTGGAGAAGATTTTCTAATTGTCACCCCTGGAGTTCGACCGGCAGGCGCGGATATAAACGATCAGAGCAGGATCGCCACGCCAAAAAGCGCCCTTGAAGCCGGCGCAACTCATCTCGTTGTAGGAAGACCCATCAGAGCCGCAAAAGATCCAAAAATCGCCGCCGAAAACATACTAAAAGAGATGGAGGAAGTCAAATGACCGAAGCGGAAGTAAAAAAATTATTGGAGGAAACCAACGCCATAATGACGGGACATTTCCTATTGACCTCGGGACTTCACAGCCCTCATTACGTTGAAAAATTCAATGTGTTGCAACATCCCGAGTACACGGAAAAACTCTGCAAAGCGATGGCGGAAAAATTCAAAGACGCAAAAATCAATACGGTGGTAGGCCCCGTTACAGGCGGAGTTATCCTTGCTCACGAAGTGGGAAAAGCCTTGGGTACCCGCGCTATATTTACGGAGCGAGAGAACGGCAAAATGACTTTTCGTAGGGGATTTGCCCTTGAAAAAGGCGAGCGCGTCTTAATCGTTGAAGACATCGTAACAACAGGCGGTTCTGTTAAAGAAGTAATAGACGTGGTGAAATCGGAAGGCGGCGTACCTGTAGCCGTCAGCGTTCTCGTTGACAGAAGCGGCGGCAAGGTCGATTTTGGCGACGTTCCCTTTACAGCTCTTTTAAAAATGGACGTTGAAACCTATTCTCCCGAAAACTGTCCTCTTTGCAAAGACGGCGTTCCCATGACCAAGCGAGGACGCACCGGGAAGTAATTGACAATATTTTTAAAATTTTTTCAAATATTTTTCAAAACAAAGAAGGAATACACATACAGCTTGTAGAAACTATGTCTACAAGTTTTTATAGGTTAATTTCATTTTTGAAAGGAGATTTGTTTTATGGCAAAAAAGGCTCCCGCCAAGAAGAAAGAGAAGGAAATTGTCAGCCAAGTCAAACTCGTTGACAAGATTTCCAAGGAGACGGAAGGTATCACCAAAAAAGACATTACCGCCGTTGTGAATGCACTCATGTCTGTAGTTGTGGATTCCGTACGCCAAGGTGACGAGGTGCGCCTCGTTGGTTTCGGCACATTTAAAACTGCTCACAGAAACGCTCGTACAGGTCGCAACCCTCAAACGGGCGAACCTATCAAAATTAAGGCAAGCGATTCTTTCGCCTTTAGGTCTAATATCAGATTTTAATAACAAAAAGGACGCTTCTTTATGGAAGCGTCCTCAGAGTGTAGACTTATTATTGTTATTCATTTCTCATACTCTCCCCCCTACCCCCCTCTAGGAGGGGGCTTGGTTAGATGCAATTTAAACTTTTGGCTCAAAAGTGGTAATTTGAGTGCCTCCCTCCTAGAGGGAGGGGGACCGCGAAGCGGTGGAAGGAGAGCCATGAAGAGCACAATATTTATTGATTTGTCTACACTCTCAGGACGCTTCTTTATGGAAGCGTCCTTTTTGTTAAAATTCTTTCTTTTCTTTCTTCTCTTTTTTGAAAAAAAGAGAAGAAAGAAAAGAAACAAAAGAAAGAAGAGAAAAAACTTTATCAAACTAACAAAGGGCTATTACCCATGTACAAACTAACTTTACCAAATTTAAAAGTAATATCGAAAAAAAATATTTTTAACAACGAACATCTTCTCGTCTTGGGAGGACGAACGCCTGATATAAATTGGTTAAAAGAAGCCTCGGAA
>JAFXOC010000188.1 GCA_017529085.1 Selenomonadaceae bacterium
AGAAAAGGTGCTTTTTTATGTAAAGATTACTATTTTTTCATGCTCCTATGTAGATATTTCAAGGGATTAAACGTATTTTTTCGATGGGAAAGTTGAGTCCAATAATTCGCAGTAGAGATTTTTATATTTTTTTGGCAAATCTTTTGGAGTATCGCATAAGTCATAATTTCCGTATCCCCAATCTTCCCACTCATAAGAGAAATACTCATATTTGGGAAAATCATCTTTACTCGCATCATTTACTATTTCTAAAACTCTCTGAATCGTAGCTTCGAGATGCTTTTTGTTGATATACTCGTAAAGCGTGTGAGCGTAGTAATATCCGCTTGAAAGATTAACGGCAGCAATACCGAGAACGGGAGCGATAATGGAAATATCGCTGAAACTTCCGAACGCTGTACTAAAGCCTTTTTCCGTGATATAATTTTCAAAATCGTAATTCACGCAGTCGTAATAAACAGCATCGTTCTTGCCTTTGCGGTCAATTTCAACTATCGCTTTTAAATCGGCTAATCCTGCGGGTAAAATCCCTTGCATAAAATCTTCCGCAAAGGCTTCCGCTCCAACTCCGCCGATTTCCTCATTACAAGTAAAGAGCAACCACGGCTTAATTTTCGCTTGCTCGTAAATACTCGTCAAAGCGTAAACCCCGCAACGATCATCTCCGCCGATACCCTGCGGCGACATCAAAATATTTCCGCTGTTGCTTTTGCAGATAACTCGAACTTGTTCTTTGTGAACGGTATCAAGATGCGCCACTAAAAGTAGCGGCGCATTTCCTTCAACCAAAATGTAATTGTCGTTATTAACCGTAGAGCCTTTGAATTTATCAGCAAGCATTTTGAAAAGTTGCTTTTGAGTAGGTTTTAAGAAATCTTCAATCGTTTTCATGCGACAGCCACCTCTTTCAAATATCCTAAGCAAGATTCGCAAACCCGTTTACCGTCTTTCGTTTCATGAACATTTTCCCTCGGATAGTAACATTGACATTCTTCACAATAAGCATAGTAGCGGTTGCGACAATCGGCGCAAACATAAATCTCATGACCGTCACAATTATAAACAGCATAGGTTTCGTGAAAATATCCTTCGCAATCATCGCATTGTTCACTGTCATCATCGTCACAATTTTCGGGGTTGCAGTCGTAGCAATAGAGTTTGCTTTCAATTTCATCTCCGCAAGCTATGCAAAGTCCCTCAGTTCCAACGGTAAACTCTTTAAAATCGTCTGCATGGTCGTTGCGTATGCTGATTTTTGCGTCAAAATCCTTATAAATCCAATCTGGATAACCTCCGAAGCCATCGCCGATGTTAATAACACATTTGGAATTATTAAAGTATTTCACAGTTTTCCAAAGGTTAGGCGCATCCTCTAAATCGGAAATTTCCCTTTGTACGAGGTCGCGATAGAGTTTAGACTCTTTTTGCGCCCCATAAGTTCCGCCGGATGTGTTATAAAGGCGACTTTGCAAAAGTAAGCCGTTGTTGACTTTATATGCGAACATCTGACGCATAATCTTACGATTATTTAAAGTTTCAGGATCGTCTGGATTAGCCGCGATAAAGGTTATGAAAGAGTAATCATCACGGGCATAGCCGGAGCAACCGTTGTTGTAACTATACGATGTTGAGTTAAACGAGTGGCAACTTGTAAGCATATCGCCGCGCCTGTCGTCTTTGGGGTTGCTCATAGTCAAAAAGTGCGCGGGGTTAAGGCTAACAAACAGTTTGAAATC
>JAFXOC010000002.1 GCA_017529085.1 Selenomonadaceae bacterium
CCGAAGAATCCGCCGCAAACATATCACATATAGAGATGATTTTAGGCGAGAGAAATCGCGCCGAAGGACCGCTTTCGCTTCCTTTTGAAGGTTTTCGCGCCGTGTATCGCTATCTTGTGAGAACTCTTGAAATCTACGAAAAGCCCGCCTGCATTCTCTTACTTGCTCTCACTCGCTACGGCAGAGAAGAGACAAACCGTGAAACAGCGGAAGAACATTTTATGGATCTTCTGAAAACTTCTCTGCGCAGGGGCGACGTTATCACCAAGAACGGCTCAAATTTCATAGTGCTGCTCTCTAACATCAACGGCGAATATGTAGACAGCGTATCGGAGAGAATACAACACAAGTGGGAAGAACTTCCCGATTCCAAATCGTATCTTTACTCATACGAGTGGACGATTTTAGGAAATATCGAAAGCTGATTTTACTTTACAATATACGACATAAAAAAAAAGTTTCCTGCTTTATTTAAAGCAAACGCCAAAAATAGTTGTGCTTGAATTGGCTTCCCCGCCCGAAGGGCGGGGAAGCCAAACACAAAACTTTATTTCGTTTACCATAAAATTCACAATAACATTTGTATATAATTTCTTTTCGTAAACCAAAAAGGCGTTCCTCCGCACGAGGAATGCCTTTTTGATTTGCTTATTTGCAAATGATGTTTGTTAAATTTCACACCACGGTAAACACATCTCTACCTTCCGTATCTTCCACAATATCCACATCTTTTAAAATAGTTTCATTTCTCAACATTTTTGCAAGAGCCTTTACAATCGGATATTCCGTCGCAAAATGTCCCGCATCTATGACATGAATCCCTAAAGCCTTAGCGCGTTCCCCGTCGTGATAGCGAACATCGCCCGTTATATACGCGTCGGCTCCCAAAAAACTCGCTTTTGATATAAATTCCGCGCCGCTTCCGCCGCATAACGCCACTTTTTTTATCTTGCGATTATCGCCTTTTATAACTCGAACGTAATCGGCGTTTAATTTTGATTTAACCATTTTTGAAAACCCGTCTATATCAATTTCATTATTCAAATATCCGACTCGCCCAAGAGTCGGAACATCTTCGGGCGATGACAGCAACGGTTTAATTTCCGTTAAACCGATTGTTTGCGCCAAAATATCGTTTACGCCGCCTATCGCGCTATCTAAATTCGTATGCGCCGCAAAAACTGAAATATCATGCTTCATTAACTTTTGGATTTTTTCGCCTTCGGGTAAATCCGTCCTAATATGTTTAAGCGGTTTAAAAATCATGGGATGATGTGTCACTATCAGTTCTGCGCCTATATCAATCGCTTTTTCCGCCACCCTATCCGTTGCGTCCAAAGCTACCAATATTTTTGTAACCTCATTTTTGGGGCTTCCCACCAAAAGCCCGGGATTATCCCAATCCTCGGCGAGCTTTTTTGGCGCAATTTTCTCCATCACGCTCATAACGTCTGATACCTTTACCACAACAATTCCTCCAAACCCTTTAATTTATTTTGCGTAAGCGTATACTCAACGGTTGTCTTAACCTTTTCGCTCTTTTCCATTCCTCTTAATTTTTTTCGTTCTTTTTCCGCAAATTCTAATATCCGCTCTTTTAACATCTCCGTCTTTGACTTGAAAATAACCGGACCAAATAACAGTTCAAATTTACTCGGCATATCTCTTTGCCCATGTTTCGCCGAAATTATTTCGTAAATTCGCCCATCTTCTTTTGCCAGAGTTTCGTCCTCTATGTAAAAATCGTTTTCGTACAGCCATTTCCTAAGAGCATTCCCTTCGTTCATGGGCTGCAATATCAAACTTTCCACCGATTTTAAGACAAGCGGAGACAAAGATAAAATTTCCTTAATAAGCGCGCCGCCCATACCTGCGACAACTATGGTGTCAACTTCTCCCGCTTGAACGGATAGCAACCCATCGCCCAATCGAACCGATATTTTATCTCCAAGCCCCGCCCGATTTATATTTTCTCTTGCAAAAAAAAGAGGACCCTCATTTTTATCGCTTGCAATAGCAAAGGAAATTTTTCCCGTTTCCGTTAAATATATGGGAAGTTTTGCATGGTCTGTTCCAATGTCAATCAACTTAGCCCCTTGCCTGACAAATTTAGCGACCGCCGACAATCTTTCATCTAATTGCATAATAACCCTCACAAAAATTTTATTAAAGTTTTTTCTTTCTCTTTTTTCTTTGTTACTTTCTTTTTTCTCTTTCTTTTTTACAAAAAAGAAAGAGAAAAAAGAAAGTAAATTAAAACGCGGATGTCAACTCAAAAATAGGAAGTACCACGGCTAATACGAAGAATAATACTACAATGCCGATAAATAGTGTGATGACTGGCGTTACTAAGTCTTCGATACGTTTTAAGATAACATCTATTTTTTTACGAGAAATTTCTGCGCTTTTTAATAGCATTTCTTCTAAATGACCTGATTTTTCGCCTGCGGTCATAAGCTGATAATGCGTGTTCGGCAATTCGTGGAAATTCCGGAACGAATGTGACATAGAATGCCCCGCTTCAAAATTCTTGCTCGCTTGTTGCAAGAAATTTTTGTATACGGAATTATCCGCAACATCTTTTGCCATGTTTAAGGCTTCGTCTACGCGAAAACCGCCGCGAATGAGCAGAGAAACCGTCACTAGAATTTTGTACCATATTGCGTGGCGCAAAAGCTCGCCGAAAATCGGAATTTTTAAAACGGCTTTGTCAAATTTTTCCCGAAACTCCGGATTTTGCAACATATAAACAAAATATCCCACCGCCATAATAAATAAAAACGCAAGAATAAGTATGTTGCGAGAGATAAAGCCTCCGGTAAAAATCAAAACCTTGGTGATAAACGGCAAATCCACCTGCAAATTTTCAAAAAGCGATTGAAAAGAGGGCAGTATAAAGAAAAACATCAAAAATAAAAGTCCGCCGGCGGCAATGGATAGAAAAGCAGGATAAATAAGAGCGGATTTCATTTTATCCTTTGCGTCCGACATTTTTTCCAGGTAATCTGCAATTCTCTCCAGTATCTCTTTTAATTCGCCGCTTTTCTCCCCTGCTTGTATCAAGCTTATTACGCTTTTGGAAAAACTTCTTTCGTGGGTTAAAAGCGCCTTATAAAGAGGTCGCCCCTCCTCGACTTCCCGTTTTATGTCGCCTATAACTGCGGTATATTTAGGGTCGTTATCCTCTTCCTCCATGATTTTAAGTATGTTATTAAGCGGTTCGGTTTCTATCAATACGGCGATTTGACGGCAAAATATCGAAACTCGCTTATCGTCTAGAGGTCTATCCGACAATTTAGAAAATTTGTTCGTAAAATATTGAAGTTTACTCCGCGGCTTTTCTTTAATACTCAATATGCGAACCCCTCGCGCCCTCAATATTTTTGCTACATCCTCTATTGTCCCCGCCTCAAGCTCGCCTTCTTCAATTTCTTTGTCCAGATTTAAAACTCTATACGAAAAAAACGTCATTTACAGACCTTCTTTTACAGCCAAAAAAGTTTTGCGAGAAATTTTTCCTTCCCGAAAAAGCCTATTGAGCGCCACCGCTTTCGTCTCCATACCTTTAGCGGCTCCGCTTAAAATAACGGATTCCAGCTGCGCGTATTTTCCCTGTCTAATCAAATTCTTAGCTGCGGGAGTTTCAAACATAACTTCAACCAAGGGTACCCGTCCCCCGCCATCTTTAGGCAGTAATTCCTGAGAAATAACGGCGGCAAACACTTCGGCAAATTCGCTCCTAATCGCTTCACGTTCGCTTTCATCAAACATTCCTTCAATGCGCAGCGCAGTTTCTTTGGCGCTTTTTGTATGAAGCGTCCCCAGCACCAATATCCCCG
>JAFXOC010000189.1 GCA_017529085.1 Selenomonadaceae bacterium
ATAATGTAAATGAGATACAGTATATTTTATATCAATATTTAAAAAAATACAACGTACCATATATGCTTGTCGGAGAACAATGGAAAATTCTTGGTATGGATACATATTTACAAGAAAAAAACAAACGAATATTAAAGTGTGATGATAGTGAAACGTGTAATATATTTGCAGATGACGAAACAGTTAGATCAATAAATGATATGAGATATTATTATAGAGAGGATTATCTGTTTGAAAAATACCATGAATTATCTACTCGGCTTGCTTTATGTAATTACATTAATGAAGTAGAAATAGTCAGTAAATATTTAAACCGTTATGGAGTGGCTACTGCGTGCGTAAGGTTTCCGGATGCCGCCGAGCTGGGGCAAACAGAAAATGAGGCGTGGTGTTTTCACAATCAAGTTAGTTTGAATTTTTTTCGCAAACAATGTGATTTCAAATATATACATAATATACTTGAAACTTATGGCGAAAAATTGGTCGGACAATATAAACGAGGTGTCACTCAAGTTGGGCGTTTTATGGAGGTTGTTAATGAATGTAATTTGCAATATGTAAATGATGAAAAACGAAATAAAATCATATTGGTGGGACCTTGCGTGGTGAGACAAGAAGAATTAATGACGGAAGATACGCTGGTTTCGCGTTTACAAAGTAAAATGGATGAAGCCGGATACCCATATCGCGTTGAGGGTCTTACAATTCCCATAGAAAAATATCATAGAATGAAGAGCGCATTGCAGACTATGTATTTTTATAAGGGTGATATAGTAATTTTCTGCAATATGTATTTAGAACAGGAGTTTGCAAATTATTATTTGGATTTATTGCCGTTGTTTCAGTCAAACCGAGGAGAGCGTTGGTTTACCGATACTTCCATACATCTTAATCAAATAGGAACGGAAAGGGTTGCAGAACGGATAGCTGACCTTGTATCGAATATTAATGGGGAGAATATATGTAATAATACAATTACATTATACCCTAAAAAAATTTCGCTTGAAAAAGAACAATGGATTAATTCTTGGGTAAAGCAATGGAAAAATAACGAATTAAATATGAATGGTACTACGATAGGAGCGATTGTTATGAATTGCAATCCGTATACTAAAGGCCATGATTACTTGATTCGTTATGCAGCTTCACATGTAGATTTCCTCTATATTTTTGTGGTTGAAGAAGATGTATCTTTGTTCTCGTTTGATATACGATACGAATTGGTGCGAAAGAATACTGCCGATTTGAATAACGTAGGAGTTATACCAAGCGGTAAAGCGGTTTTATCTATGCAAACGCTTCCGACATATTTTTCTAAGGGAAGCGTTTGTGATGTGACAGTTGATGCCTCGAATGACTTGACGACTTTTGCTATTGGAATTGCCCCAAGGTTTGGAATTACAAAAAGATTTGTCGGAACTGAGCCTAATGATTCCGTAACCGCTCAATACAATGAACAGATGAAACAAATTTTGCAACATTACGGAATAGAAGTAGTGGAAATTCCGAGACTTGAGATCGGAGGGGAGGTTATAAGTGCCACTACAGCGAGAAATGCAATGAAAGACGGGAATATTAATATCCTACAAAAAATGCTTACAGATATAAGCTTTTCAGAGATAATGCGTGAATCATGAATGTATTCATGTAAATCGGTAAGCAATGAACGATTGGAGAAACTTATGAACAAACAAGAATTGCACGATAAAATACTTTCCATGGTTAAAGAATATTGCGATACTTACCACAAGGAAAAAGAGTTTAACGAAGGCGATCGCATACCATACGCTTCTCGCGTATATGACCATGAAGAGATGGTTAATTTAGTGGACAGCGCTCTGGAATTTTGGCTGACCTCGGGGCGTTATGTCGATGAATTTGAAAAGGGTTTATCAAAATATTTGAATGTAAAATATACCGCTGTGGTAAATTCCGGATCATCGGCGAATTTACTGGCGTTTATGACGCTAACGTCACCGCTGTTAGGAGAAAGAAGGATTAATCGCGGCGATGAAGTAATAACAGTTGCCGCAGGTTTTCCCACTACGGTATCGCCTATTATAAATTACGGAGCAATACCGATTTTTGTTGATGTTACTATTCCTCAATATAATATTGACACAACGAAACTTGAGGAAGCTTTATCGAAAAAAACTAAGGCAGTAATGATTGCCCATACTTTGGGAAATCCGTTTAATCTGAAAGCTGTTAAGGACTTTTGCGATAAATATAATCTATGGCTTATAGAGGATAATTGCGATGCGTTGGGTTCGCTATATACCATTGACGGAAGGAAAAAGTTTACGGGAACTATAGGAGATATGGGAACTTCAAGCTTTTATCCGCCTCATCATTTAACAATGGGGCAGGGAGGAGCGGTTTATACAGATAATCCGCTGCTTAATAAAATAATGCGTTCCTTTAGGGATTGGGGAAGGGACTGCGTTTGCCCATCGGGACACGACAATTTCTGCGGTCATCGTTTTGACGGTCAATATGGAGAATTGCCGCAAGGATATGATCATAAGTATGTGTATTCTCATTTCGGGTTAAACCTTAACATAACCGATATGCAAGCTGCCATAGGTTGCGCGCAATTGAAGAAATTTCCAACGTTTGCGGAAAAACGTCGGTATAATTTTGATAGACTTAGGAAAGCTTTAAATGGTGTTTCGGATAAACTTATTTTGCCTGAAGCTTGTCCAAATTCCAACCCCAGTTGGTTCGGGTTTATGATGACTTGTCGAGAAGGAGTGAGCAGAAACGATGTAGTTCGATATATTGAAAGTAAAGGCGTGCAAACGAGAATGCTTTTTGCGGGGAATCTCATCAAGCATCCATGTTTTGATGAAATGCGTCGCAATAATGTTGGCTATCGTGTAGTTGGTAATCTTGAAAATACGGATCGCATAATGCGCGATACGTTTTGGGTGGGGGTTTACCCCGGGATGACTGATGAGAAATTGGATTATATGGCTAAAGTGATAATAGAAGCAGTTAATAAAAGTATATATTAAAAGCTTGATTTTATATTTGGGAGTGACAATGATGAAAAACATAAATAGCATCAGTTTACTTGGTAAATTTTATGATTTGCTGCAAGATGACGAATCTAAGTATTTATTTAATCTAAGAATGAATTACTTGATTAATCGCAACACCGATGATTTTACATTAGGTATCGCATCCATGAATAAAAAATGGAGAATCATTGAAGATGATGATTTTAGCAAATATTATAAAGGACAAAAGATTATTTTATGGGGAGCAGGATCTAACGGACAGATGACTGAAAAAGTTTTAACATCTAATGGATTTCATGTATATGGTTACTGTGATAATGATAATCATTTATGGGGGGGGTAGTCCATAACCCTTCGGAGTTTTTAGAACAAAATCAAGAATATTTTTTTATAATCTGTGCTATAAAACATGGTCATGATATTTATAGGCAAATATTATCTGATCGTATTGCAAATCGTGATAATGTATTTCTTCCATTGTATGGAACAATATATGCAATTTGTGATAATCAATATTTTGATTGTCCAAATATGACATTGC
>JAFXOC010000190.1 GCA_017529085.1 Selenomonadaceae bacterium
ACTTCGTCCCAAGTTACATAATGATCCATGTTTCCAACAAAACTTGAAATAACAAAAATCGTCGCCTTAAAATCATACTTTTTTAAAATAGGATATGCGTTTGTGTAGTTGTCCGCATAACCGTCGTCGAAGGTTATTAAAACGGGATTTTCGGGAAGTTTCTCCCTGCCTTCGATGCTGGCGTAAAGTTCGTCCGGCGTAATGGTATGATAATCGTTGTCTTTCAGGTATTTCATCTGCTTGTCAAATTCTGCGGGCGGTACCGAAAGAGAGATATTAACGTTGTCAATCTTATGATAATTCAACACCAAGATTTTATTTTCGTTTTCAACTCTCGCCCTCTGCGATTTCAAAAAAGCAGAACCTTCAAACAGAAACAAAAACGACATGAATATCAAAAGCAGTCTAAAATAAAAACTCATGTTCTCCCGCCTTCGGTTTTTGGAAATCTCTAAAAGCTTATTTTCGACGACTCCCCGCCCCTTTGGGGCGGAGAGTCATCAGAGAAATTCAGTAGTTTCTGGAGGTTCTTATGATAAACACGGACAGCGCCGTAAAAACAACGGCAACCAAACCGAATGAAATATGCTCGGCGTTAAATACAATCGGGACGGAAACGACATAAAAAAACATCGCCGCAAATCTAATCGAGCAAAAAAAGGACAATCCCAAGGTAAAAACCAATCCCGAAACGGAATTTTTTACCTTAATAAGCAAAACTGCAAGGATAAATGTTGCAACTCCCTCCGCAAGCGCCGTTACTTGCAAGAATTCCCGCTCCGTAAATCCTATGGGCGTTATCACAAAAAGACGCTCCATGCCGGGAAACATCTCGCCTACAATGGGAAAAATGGCGTAAAGTCCGATTTCATGCAGTGCTATCACAAATATCATCGGTATTATGAAAATATCGAACCACAAAAAAGCTTTTAAGGCGTGTACTTCCGAATAACAAAAAACGAAGGCAAAAAAAGAAATAAACGCGACTGTCGGCGAAATTCCCCCCTGCCAAAAAACGAAAACAGTACTCAAATTCGAGCGAAACTCTTCAAAATTCAGGCAAACATAACCGATACGCCCAAGCGCAACCGAAATTGGAAGCGAAAAAAGCAACATCTTCTCTGCGCGGAAAAAATCTTCGTTGTAACGTTTCACGTTTATAAACAGAAAAATTATCCCCATAAACGCAACAACGGCTATCAAACAAACATAAAAGAGCGCGGGAATTTCCAAACTACCACTCCTCCAAATTCTCCGTCAAAAACATAGCGTCACCGAAGGAAAAGAAACGGTACCCCGTATTTACCGCGCGTTCGTAAGCCTTCAGCATAAACTCGCGTCCCGCAAACGCGCTTACCAACATCAAAAGCGTGGACTTTGGCAGATGAAAATTCGTAATTAAAGCGTCGGTTATTTTAAATTCATACCCCGGATATATAAAAATTTCCGTGGCCCCGCTTTTGGCTTCGATTTTACCCTTGGCCACCGCCGCCGATTCGAGAGTTCTAAGCGCCGTAGTACCGACGGCTATAACTCTATGCCCCGCTTCTTTAGTTTTCATGATAAGTTCTGCGGTTTCCTCTGGCAAACTATAATATTCCCTGTGCATTTTGTGTTCTTCGATACGCTCCGCTTTCACGGGACGAAAAGTTCCAAGCCCTACGTGAAGCGTCAAAAAACCTAAGTTTACGCCCATATTTTTTAGCTCTTGCATCTCCTCTTTTGTAAAATGCAAGCCCGCAGTCGGCGCAGCCGCCGAACCTTTTTCCCTTGCGTAAACCGTTTGATAGCGTTCCTTATCCTCTAAATCCTCGTGAATATAAGGCGGCAACGGCGTATTCCCCAGTCTGTCCAAAATTTCCTCAAAAACGCCTTTATAAGAAAACTCCACAATTCGTCCGCCAAAATCCGTGTTTTCTTTCACGACGCAAGAAAGTTCGTCGCTAAATATTATATTTTCTCCGACTCTCGCTTTTTTCCCGGGTTTCACCAATGTTTCCCAAGAATTGCCGTCAATTCTTCTGAGTAAAAACACTTCGACCCTGCCGCCTGATATGCGTTTCCCCAAAAGTCTCGCGGGAATAACCCGAGTATCGTTAAAAATCAGCGCATCACCTGGATTTAAATATTTCCCCAACTCATAAAAATGAGAATCCTCTATCCTTTTTTCCCTGGGATAAAGCACCATGAGCCGTGAAGCGTTACGAGGCTCCACAGGCGTCTGCGCTATGCTCTCCTCCGGCAAATAATAATCAAATTCATTTAGTAACATAGCTTTTCCTTTACTTTCAAGTTTGCTTTCTTCTTTCTTTCTCTTTCTCTTTTTTGTAAAAAAGAGAAAGAGAAAGAAAGAAGCAAAGAAAGAGAAAGAGAAAAAACTTTATTAAGGGGTTAGATGTTGACTGCAAATTTTTTTAAATCAATGGCGCAACCGCTGACCACTAAGTAAACATCGTCGGCGTTTGACGCCATTTTTTGGTTTACTCGCCCCGCCATATCTCTAAAAATCCTTGCCAACTTATTTTCCGGCACTATCCCCGCGCCTACTTCGTTGGTTACAAAAACGGTTGCGGCGGAAATTTTTTTCGCCGCCGCTATCAATAAATCTATAGCTTGATTAACCTTTGTTTCGTCAATATTATCTTCCATAGACAATATTAAATTGCTAAGATATACCGTAAGACAATCAAACAGAATTAAATCCGAATACTTTCCCGCTTCTTCGATAGCTATATGAGCGTCTTTGGGACATTCATAAGTTTTCCATTCCCTCGGGCGGCGTTTTTTATGCAGGTCTACTCGCGCTCTCATTTCATCGTCGTAAATTTCAGCCGTAGCGATATACGATACGATTTTACCGAATTTTTTTGCATACCTTTCCGCAAACTCACTCTTTCCGCTTCTTGCCCCGCCCGTTATTAAAACGATTTTACCCATAATTCACCCGTTTTTGTATTTTCTGCAAGACTCGACAAAATTTTTCGCCGCATCTTTAGAACCTCTGAAATGCAAATGAAGATACGAACCCAAAATATTTTTTTCTGCAAATCCCTCAAAATATTTTGCCCCCGTGCGAATTTTTTCTATCATAAACGCATGAGAATTGCCGCCGCCTTCTTCTATGGAAAAATGAAATTCATGCCCCCTAAATTTTAGCCCCTTTTTCCCAAATATCGTATCTTGAAGCTGCTCCGCTTCGACGTAACCTACAGTCTGCAATTTCGGTTCCATCTTCGCTTTTGAAGGAATTACTCCCGTCATATTGAAACTTTTCCCCGATAAATCCTCAATACTTTCCATAAGATACATAAACCCGCCGCATTCGGCGTAAACGGGAACTCCGTTTCTGACAGCTTTTTTTATCGAATTTCGCATAGATTCGTTCTCTTCCAGCTTTTGAGCGAACATTTCGGGATATCCGCCACCTAAAATTATACCCTGACATTCGGGAATTTTTTCATCATAAAGCGGGCTAAACTCTGTGATTTCCGCTCCGAACTCCTCCAACACCGCCAAACTGTCCTCGTAATAAAAAGAAAACGCTTCGTCTTTAGCTACCGCTATCTTAACATCCCTTATTCCGTTTTTATCAATCGCAGAATCAACGCTTTCGACAGCTTTTGCGCCCATCGCTATATTAATAATTTCATCAATATCTATCTGATTTTCGATAGCACAAAAAACCTCCGATAAATTCCGCTCGTTTCCTGTTTCATTCGCGGGAACCAATCCCAAATGACGCGACGGCAAATGCAAGTCTTCGTTTCGGCGCACAGCTCCCAAAACCTTTATATTCGCCTTTTTCATAGCCTCGCGAATCATCTGTTCATGACTCTCGGAACCCAAACGATTTAAAATTACCCCCGCAAAATTTACGTCTTTATCGTAATCTCTAAACCCTAAAGCCACAGCCGCCGCAGATGCGCCCATAGATTTTGCGTCTATAACCAATATAACGGGAGCGTCTATCAATTTCGCAATCTCCGCCGTCGAACTTATCCCTTTTTTTCCTCCGTCATAGAGTCCCATAACTCCTTCAATAACTGAAATATCCGCCTTCCTTGCCGTTCTGCAAAAAAGCCCCGCCACTTCCTCTTTCCCTATTATCCAGCTGTCCAAATTGTGACAACTTCCGCCACTTACCATCTCATGATAACCGGGGTCTATATAATCGGGTCCGACCTTAAAGGACGCTACCGACAAATTCCTTTTTCTTAAAGCCGCCAATATCCCCGCCGTCACCGTGGTCTTACCCGTCCCGCTCGCCATCCCCGCTATCACAATTCTCGGCAACTTTTGCAACTGCTTATTCTCTCCTTTTTTTCTTTAATTAGTATTTCTGTTAAATTTCCTTTTAACTGAGGTATATCTTCAATTAACGTGTTCCACGCATATTCCATATTTAAGTTTTCATAATCGTGAGCATTTATATTTCGCATAGCCTTTATCAAACGCCACGGGATAACAGAATGTTATTGCTTGAAATTTTCTGATAATCTTGTGGTGAGTTCGCCTATTTGTAAAATACACATATTTGCTGAATATTGAAAAGTTATGTCCGATTGATATAAGTCATAAGAATAATCAAATCTAGTCATAATATCTTTAATTTGGTCACAATACTTAATGATTTTTTCAATAATTATTTTATCAATATCTTGATTTTTATCTCTCATAAAGCAAAACCTCATCTCCTTTAATTTCAGAAAGAAAACTTTTATCATAGCTGCCTGCGCTTACTACATCTACATGACATCCCAATTCATCTTGCAAATCGTATACAAAAGCAAAATAGGATAGCAAACTTTTTATTAGCCCTTCTCCGCTGTCTATAAATATATCCACATCGCTTTTCTCGTCCGCTTCTCCTCTTGCGTAAGAACCAAAAAGAGACATACGCTTAACACCGTATTTTTCAGCGATAGGCACAGTCCTTTCCTTTATCTCCTCTATGGTAAAAGGTCTCTTCATTCCTATCACTTTCCTTCAAACATAAATTCTGAGATTAAGAGAAATTCCTTATATTTGATACAAAATAGCGTTAAAAGCCGCAACGGCTATCGGACTGCCGCCTTTTGTCCCCTCTACCGTTATGTATGGGACTTTTTTATTTTTCATTAATGCGGCTTTCGATTCCGCCGCTCCCACAAATCCCACGGGAACGCCTATTATAACCGCCGGCAAAATATTTTCTTCTTCCGCTAATCGCAAAACTTCAAAAAGCGCTGTCGGCGCGTTGCCTATAGCGACCACGGAATCCGTAAGTTTTTCGCCAAACTCACGCATTGCCGCCATCGAACGGGTTATGCCCCGTTCCTTAGCTTTTTTTGCAACTTCTTCGTCCGCAATTTTACATAAAACCTCGCCGCCGTACGCCGCAAGTTTTTTCTTATTTATCCCTGTACGAACCATTTCTACGTCCGTACACACATTCTTCCCCGAAATAATTGCTTTTTTTGTCGCTTCAATCGCCTCTTTGTGTATACGGATAATTTTTGCGTAATCCGTATCCCCAGCCGCGTGAATTATCCTTGAAGCAACTTTTAACTCCGCTTCGTCCGTAAATATGTCTTTAACGTATGGTCGTATTATCTCCATACTCCTCTTTTCAATTTCAAGAGGGTCTTTAATTATTTCCATCAATAATTTCCTCGCTTATTGCAAATTCCTTCTTTCTTTCTCTCTTTTTTATAAAAAAGAGAGAAAGAAAGAAGCAAAGAAAGAGAGAAAAAATTTTATTAATTGTTTCGCGCTAAACAATTACGAACAAATTCAAAAACAGCGTTGTAATTAGATACTACGTTGGGATAATCTATTTTTGGTCGCTCTATAATTACCATAGGCAAATCCAAATTTTTTGCCGCCGCAGTTTTTGTGTCCGTTCCACCGACGTTTCCGCCGTCCTTTGTAATTATCGCGTCAGCTTCGTAGGCTTTGAACAACGCCCTGTTTAATTCTTCCGTAAAGGGACCTTCAAGCGCGACAATATTTTTCGCCAAAATCCCCGCTTCCGTTAGTTCCGACAATACGTTCGCAGAAGGCAACACCCTAAAAATCAATCGCTTGTCCTTTAACAAAGGCGAATTAAAGAAGAATTTCGCGCTCTTTGAACCCGTCGTAAAAAATATATTATTGCCAAGTCCCGCGGAAATTTTGGCGGCATCCTCATAATCCTTCGCGTAGTAAACTTTATCATAGTCAATCGCTGCCTTTTCCCTTTCATAGCGAATATACGGGATTTTAGCTTCATTTGCGGCGGCTATGGCATTTTTCGACGCTGTTTCCGCATAAGGGTGACTCGCGTCTATAAGTAGTTTTACCTTGTTTTCCTTTATATACGAGACAAGCCTTTCCAAATCCATCGGCTTATCGTTTATAACAAGATTTTTGCTTTTTTTTATAAGTTTTTTTCCATAATCGCTTGTTACCGAAATTATAATGCGATAATTTTGCTTTGAGAGAGTCTCGCCCAATTCTCTGCCGTCTTTTGTGCCGGCTAAAAGCAATATCACCCAAACATCCCCTTTTGCCGATACCCTCTCGGCGTTACCATAAAGCCTTCTTTTTCGTAAGTTGCGCTATTTCCGATTATCACAATCGAAAACATGGATATATCTTCCTTTGTAAAATCGTTAAGAGTGGTTATAACTTTTCGCTCACCGTCTCTTCCCGCGTTCCAAACAATTCCCACGGGGGTTTCTTCGCCTCTGTGTTTTAAAATTATATCCCTCGCAATATTTATATTGTCTTTTCTGCTCTTGCTTTTGGGATTATAAAGCGCAATCACAAAATCCCCCATAGCCGCAGCGTTAAGCCGTTTTTCCACAACTTCCCAAGGAGTAAGCAAGTCGCTTAAACTTATCACGGCAAAATCGTTCATAAGAGGCGCGCCCAAAATCGCCGCGGCGGTAAAAACCGACGAGATGCCGGAGGCAATTTCAATTTTGGGACGATTATCTTTATCCATCTCGAACAAAAGTTCCAACACAAGCCCTGCCATGCCGTAAACGCCCGCGTCGCCGCTAGACACAACCGCAACGTCTTTTCCGTTTGCGGCAAGTTCAATCGCCTTTTTAGAGCGTTCAACCTCACCTGTCATCCCGGTGCCTAAGGTTTCCTTATCCCCGATAATATCTTTTATAATGGATAAATATGTTTTATACCCGACCACTATATCTGCATTCAATATAGCGTTTTTTACGCGAGGAGTCATCTCCGAAACGCTTCCGGGTCCCATGCCGACTACGGTAATTTTTCCCATACAAGAGCCACCGTCACTTTCTCGTATACAGTTTTTTCTAAAGCGAATTTTCCCTTTTTTACTGCGGATAACGCCGCCGCCTCGGCAGCATTTCCCACGCCGATATGCTTTTTTACAAATGTCGATTCCTTCAAATTGTACTTTTCGATTTTTTCCTGCAATATTGCATTGGGGAAAAAATCAACCTTTCTGTTAAGCGCTGCGGCAGCCTCTAAAATCCCCGCCTCATCCTTTTTCGCCTCGACGCTTGCAATTTCGTCTATAAATGTTAAATCCCTGCCTATCTTTTCCGTAGCGTTAGACAAAGCTTTCAATATGGTTTCTTTATCAACGCCCCTTCGACAACCGATTCCCGCGACTAATTTTTGCGGTGACAAATAAAGCGTGTTGTTCCGATTTTTGGGCTTATCCGTTATAAAAACGCGGTGTTTTTTCTCTGTCTCCTTTAAATCCGTTACAAATTCCGCCGCTATATCAAAATTACGCAAACTTTCCAAATAAAAATCCGAATGCGCCATGTTTTTATCGATAAAGTAAAAAATCTTCTCTCCCTTTAACAAAGCGGTGTTAAGCCTTAAAATTTCGCTTTTGGGATGCGGAGTCAGCGCCAAAACAGCCGCGACCAAATCCGGCGCGACAATCTCATGAATGTCCGTCGCCGTAGTTATTACCGCTTCGGCGTTTAAAATCTCGGCTAATCTTTTCGTGAGCAAATTTGCGCCGCCTATATGCCCCGAAAGCAAGCTTATCGCATATTTTCCCTTTTCATCCACTACGACGACGGCGGGATCCTCCAGCTTGTTTTTTATATGCGCCGCAATCATCCTAACCGCTATTCCCGTCGCGCATATATAAACAATCGCGTCGTAACTTTTAAATATTTTCGCTGTCAACAATGACAGCTTATCATAAAAAATCGCGTCGGAGGGCGCGTAATCCTTGTAATTCGATTTTACATATACGTCGCAATCAAAAAAACTTTTTATCTTACCCGCTAATCTCGCTCCGTTCTCCGAAAGCGCAATAACGGCGCATCTCATTTCGTCGCCTTTCGGAATTCATGCGAAAAATCCGCCGCATAAAGGCGAGACAACTCGTATTCGGCTTCCAAACACGGACTTACAATTATCATGGCGGTTTTGGTTATCCCCGCTTCTTTCAGCTTATCTCCTACGGATTTTAGCGTGCCGCGAATTATCCGTTCATCCTTCCACGAAGCTTTTTCGACAACGGCAACGGGAGTATCTTTATCGTAACCGCCCGCCGTCAATTCTTTCACAACATCGTCAATCATGTGGACGGACAGAAAAATACACATGGTAGACTTATGAGCCGCCAAAGATTTTAAACTTTCTTCATCGGGCACCGCAGTTCTTCCGCCCAATCTTGTAATAATAACCGTTTGAGAAACGCCCGGAAGCGTATATTCTTTCTTTAACGAAGCCGCCGACGCTAAAAAAGAGCTAACCCCGGGCGTAACGTCGTAGGCAATACGCTTTTTATCCAAAGCGTCCATTTGCTCTGCAATCGCTCCGTATAAGGCTGGGTCGCCGGTATGGAGCCGAACAGTTGTAAAATTACGTTCTTCCGCGTCGTACATAACTTCAAGCACTTCATCCAAAGTCATTGAAGCGGAATTATAAATTTTAGCCGTATCTTTGCATAAATCGAGCAACTCGGGATTTACAAGCGAACCTGCGTATATAACGACGTCAGCTTCCGCCAGAAGTCTTGCGCCTTTTCGGGTAATAAGCTCGGGGTCGCCGGGTCCCGCTCCCACAAAATGAACCATCTCTTTCGCCTCGCTTATCGCTTTCGTATGTTGGAGTCATTTTATCATAATCGCCGCGTAGTTGCAACTTTGAGATAAAAAAACACGCCGCAGACTTAACGTCGGCGGCGTGTTTTTTACATTCTGCTCTTTGCCGTTGCAAGGTTCCTCTTGTATATTTCATTATTTGGATCAAGTTCCGCAGCTTTTTTGTACGCGGCAAGCGCTCTTTCAAATTGCTCCAGTCCGCTGTACGCGTAACCGATATTATTATACGCGTCCGCATATTTTGGATTTAGCTTAATAGCCTTTTTACAACAATCCAGCGCCTTATAATATTTTCCCTTTCCGTTATAAGCCGCGCCCATACCATTCCACGGTTCCGCGTAATCCTTATCTATGTCTATCGCCTTTTGGAAGCATTTTATCGCCTCATCGTATTTCTTTTGATGATTATATGCGTACCCCAAGTTATTCCACGCTTTTGAATAATTTTCCTTAATTTCCAACGCGCGCTTGCTGCACTCTACCGCCTTTTCATAATCGCCTATAACGTCGTAAGTGCTGCCCATGTTTCCCCACGGCGCAGGGTCTTTCGGGTCTAACTCCGCCGCTTTTTTATAACATTCAAGGGCTTCGCTGTACCTGCCCAAAGCGTCGTAAGCAAAACCCAAATTATTCCACGGCGCGGCGTATTTCGCCTCAAGCTCTATCGCCTTTTTGCAGTAAGTTATGGCTTCTTCGTAATTTCCTTTGTAATTATTGGCGTAAGCCAGCCCATTCCACGACACGGCAAAATTTGAATAACGATCTATGGCGTTCTTAAAATACTCTATCGCCTTATCCATATTCCCGCTGTCGCGAGCTATCCAACCCAATCCGTTCCAAGGCGCAGAATATTTATTGTCTGTCTCGATGGCTTTCTTATACGCTTCTTCCGCCTCTTTTACCTCGCCCTTGGCGTATAACTCCGCTCCCTTGTCCTGCCAATTGGATGCGATAAACTTTTCTTCGTTCCGCTTTATCTCTTGATTTATCTGAACTTTTTCCGGCTCTTTGGCTGTCTTAAAACGTTCTTTTAATTCTTCCAATTCCTTATCGTTCTGCTCTTGGTAAACTTCCTGATCCTTGTTTATTAAAACAGCGTCCTCCATTTTTTCACGATCTTTTTGCATCTGCGCTTCAACTTCGCTTGTATCCACCAACGCCACCAAACGACAAGTATATTTAACCGCTATCCCGCCAATAACCTCGGAAGTAATTTTATCCTCCTTAACTTCTAGCACGGTGGAAGAAATGGTTTTAACTTCATCCTTAGTAAGAGCGCCGTTCTGAGATTTAGAAAAAGCTTCGATATAAACCCCTGCCTTTTCCGCAGCGGCGCGTCTCGCGCTCTGCCTAGCGCGTTCTTGCGCGACTATGGGCGATTCCTCGGGTCCGTCGCCCATAACGGAATACCCTTCGGCTTCAATAACGGTTTGCGCGGCGAAGACTACGGAAAATACAAAGAGAAACAGCGTAAACGATGCAATAATTCGTTTTATATCCATATTTAGCCTCCTTGCCGCGTTGTCTTGGTTTTGATAAAATCACAAAGTCAACTAAAGAGATATTTTCTGTTCGTAATTTTTTTTCATGGCTAATATATTTGCAGTTGACGTATTTGCAATTTTTGCAACCAGTTCAACGGAAATTCCATTATTTAGCATATTAAAAATCATATCTTCGCGACACTGTTCGCGCCCCTCTTCGCGACCTTCTTCTCGAAGAGTTCTATTGTGCAATTCTTCATCGTATAAAGATAAAATCATGTTTAACGCCTCCCCTGTATGTTTTAACAAAAAATCTTTCAAAAAATTATGCGCTATGCAATAATCCGCGCTTTTTTGAATGGCATCTTTAAGGTCAACGCCTTGTTTATGCGTTTGCCTAATTTTATCTATAAATACTGAATAACCTTCGAGCGTATGACACGAATGAATTAATTTTTGATTGTAACCCGGATTTACATTATACGAATAAACGGTCCATTCATATCCGTTTGTTGGATTTATAAAGGATTCTGACAATTTATACTCAATATATTCGGGTAATTTTTTCACACCATTATACAACGTAATACATTTATGTGTAGGAATTTTTACTTGTTTTCTCCCGTAAATATCAAGTTTCATGCGTTTAATAAATCCTTCATATTCATGCGCGCAGTAAATAAAATCTCTTAGCGGCATATTGGGATTTGGAGTAGATTGTTGTTCATAAAGTTGAAGTTCGTTGTGACAAAGTATAGCGACGTCGTTTTTCCATCCGACGTACAAGGCATCTTCAAGCGTAATAATTTCAAGTTCGTTTTGGTTTTTATAAGAAGTGCCGTTTAACGCATTAAACAAGGAAAGCGCCGCGCTAGGCTCTGAAAACAAGCGAACGAAAAGTCTATCTTTATGGTTTCGCGGATTTATCGTTTCACCGTCCAATTTGCAACGCTCCTATCTTCTTATTACATAACATTTCTCACTCATATTTTAGCAAATATCAAAAAATTTTGCAAATTAAATCTTTGAAGGTATCCCGCCCGCATCGCCTAATTTACGGCAATG
>JAFXOC010000191.1 GCA_017529085.1 Selenomonadaceae bacterium
AAACTCTATCCCGCCGGTATCTATCATGGTGAATTCGTAGTTGAGCCACGTCGCGTCCATATATATCCTATCCCTCGTCACGCCCGGCATATCGTCCACAATAGACACCCGTTTTTGTCCTATCTTATTAAACAAAGTGGATTTCCCCACATTAGGTCTGCCCACTATCGCCACAATCGGTTTCGCCATTTTATTTCTCCTGTGTAGTTAGATTCTTTCGTTAGTACATTTTGTGTTTTGCGTGTGCGGAAGGTTTTTTTGCGCTTCAAATATACCCCGCATTGCTAAGTCTCATAGCGTCGGTTTTGTCTATGTACTTATACTTTATAAAGTTCTGCAACGCCATAAAGAATTTACCGCCTGTTTTTGCGGCTTCGATTTTGGTATTTGGAAATTCCGCTCTTAGTTCTTTTAGCGAATAGTCGTCCAAAAAGATTTCCTCACCGCTCCTTAAAGCCGCTCCCGGGATTATTACGCCGTCGCTTTCACGGGCGCGGTTTTTTAACGCCTTTAAAATATCCTGTCCCGTTAACAGCCCGGAGACATTTACCTGTTCGCCGAAAAATTCGTTGATTACGGGGATAACGTTTACGGTTAAATTTTTAAGTTCAGCCATAGCTGTTTTCGCAAGCTCTTTCAAAAACTTTTCCGCGGACACTCCGCAGATTACGTCAATGGTATAATACTTCGGATATGAAAATTTACTTGGCTGAAACCTGTTCCTTCTCAATTTTTTTTCAAAATCTCGTATAAATTTCCGCGTTAAGCCTATGCCGTTTTCAAGTTGGGGATATTCGTCGTAATAATCTTCCGACGGTACGTCTCGTCCCGCCATTATGTAAAACTCGTCACCCAAATATAAAAACGTCTCGCCAAATTCTTCTCTAAATCTGTCTTGCCACAGTTCCATGGCTTTTATTACTTTTTCCGCGCTTTCCTTATCGAACTGCTTTAACGGAAATTTGTCTTTTCTGTACTTTGTAACCCCCACGGGCACCACTGCGATAGACAATACATGAGGTCTTCTTAGGTAGAGATGTCGTACTGTCCGCTCCAATTCCTCACCGTCGTTAATTCCCCTGCATAAGACTATCTGCGTATGATAAGACGCGCCCGCTTTTTCAAGTCTTCTCAAATCTCCCATTATATATTCGGCTTTGGAAGTTCTCAGCAACGTCTTTCGTACCTTTGGGGTTATCGCCTGCACCGATACATACAAGGGCGACAGGTGATATTTCTCTATCCTTATGTAGTCCGCGTCCGTCATATTTGTCAGCGTTATAAAATTCCCGTACAAAAATGACAGCCGAAAATCATCGTCTTTAACGTACAAACTCTTTCGCATATTGGGAGCCATCATATCCACAAAGCAGAACACGCAGTGATTCTTACACGGCATCACCGCGTCCACCGCAGATTCAAACTCTACCCCAAGCTCTTCGTCGTAATCCTTATCAAAAGACACCAGCTCGCGCTCGCCGTCTTCATGCTCCACCAACATATCTATTTCATCGTCGGCAAACATAAAGCTAAATTCTATCATATCCCGAACGGTAACTTCATTCACCGCCAGCACCCTGTCCCCCACGACCAACCCCAACTCTTCCGCCAAAGAGCCTTCGTTCACTTTAACTATCTTTCCAAATCCCATTTTTCCCGCTTTCTTGGGGCTTCGCCCCAAACCCCAGCAGGGGCGCAACCTTACGGTATGTAAGCCTCTAAGTGCTAAAGCACTAAGAGGCTCAGCATGCCCCTGCACCCCGCCAAAGGAGCTTCGCCCCTCTGGACTCCCTTTTTTTGTTTTAGAGTCTGAATTTTATGTATAGTCCAAACCCTTTATTAAAGTTTTTTCTTTCTCTTTTTCTTTGCTTCTTTCTTTTTCTCTTTCTTTTTTACAAAAAAGAAAGAGAAAAAGAAAGAAGAACTCGCCTCTACCACTAACCGTCAATAAAAGAGAGAGATTCTTTCATGATGTTTAAGATGTCGTCCTGATTTTCTATGGTGCCGCTGTCGGCTGCGGCGTGAGCTATTTTGTTTCTGAGACCTCTTACTATTAAGCAGTAGCTTTCGATAAAGTTTAAAAGGTTCTCTTCGTTTAAAGTTGTGATAATGGTTTTGTTATTCAGCAAAATCTCAAAGACGTCGCGGCGGCTTCTAGATTTTCTCACGACGTTATCTCCCAAAAAGTCGTTTTCGTCGTAATCGTAGAAGTATTTAATCTTGTTTTTTGGCAGACTCGCCAGCGCTTTGATTAAGACCCGCTCAGTGTTTCTTTCGTTATTTACTCTGGAGGCGACGAATTTAGGGAATGTTGCGCCGCTTGGCGTAATCGCTTCCATCAGCTTTCGTATTAAATCGTTGGGCGACAGCTGTGTTATTATCTCGGCTACGTTTTCTACAGGGTGCTCTTCGCGAAAATTTTGTATGTATAGGATAAAATTTTCAAGCTTTTCGTTCCTGCCGTCCAACGCCTCGATGACCTTTTCCGCTTCGCCGTTTACGAGTACCGGCAATAAATCTTTGTGCAGGTTAAGATCTTCCTTGTTGACTCCGCCTTTTTTCGACTCTTTGGGCAGGTATGTTCTAAAGAGAAAATTCGTCCAATGAGAATACAAAATGGAATTTTCCTTGCATTCGCGAATTAATATCCTGTCTAAAACCTGTATATATCCCGCTTCCTCCAAATATCTCGGAAGCCATTCGGCGTAAAAGGTCACCGCCTGTTGTAAAAAGCCTCGTTTCAAGCACCAACGTATTACGCCTACGGGCGTTGTCTCGGTCAATACGTCTTGATATTCCGCCTTTATCTTAGGCAAGAGCTTGGTGAAACAGATTTCGTTAAAATTCACCGGCTCTTTTACGTTGGCCGTATCATTGTATTCGGTCACGGCAAAGGCAAGCTCCTTTAAAACAGTTTCCGCCGTCTCGCCGTCCTTGCAGTTTTTCAAGCTTTCGGAAAGCTCCGTCGTCTTATCCAACAGCTTTTTTAGGCGAAGGTTAAGATACAACTCATAAGTCTTTATAGCCGCGCCAAGGTCCTTTAAAGCCTTCTCCGTCACCTCGTAACTTCCGCAAATTCTAAGAGTCTCCGAAAACGCAGTCATCTTGTCGAGCAAGTTCGTAACGTGCTCCCTAGCCTCGTTTTTGGAGAAAAATTCTCGCAATCTGTGGGCTTGGCCATTGTGGAT
>JAFXOC010000192.1 GCA_017529085.1 Selenomonadaceae bacterium
ATAAAGATTAAAAGAAATCGAGGCTTTAGCGTTATCTGATTTTGTTTTTATATTCTCTGCGCGATTCAGTTCCAATCCCTGCCGAGAAATTTCCGCCTTATCTTTTTGCAATGATGATTTTTTTGCTTCTCTTTCGGCTACATAAAGCGCCGCCGCAGTTTTATCTCCTTCGGCGATATAAACGGAATCTTTCATAATGCGTTCGTGTAGAGCTTTCGCCGTAGGTTGAGCCATATAATAATCCAATTCTTTTTGTGTAAGATTTTGTAAAATCCGCATATTTCTCATCCTCCCTCGCAAATTTTCCACGTTCGGATTATTCATTTAAGATATCCGCTACTTTTTTAGATAATTCGGCAACTTTTTCAGAAATAGTTTTTTCCGTATCATCAATTTTTGATTTGGGCGCTACAAGTTTGATTCTTTTTAATCTCCCCAATATAGCCATTCTTCCATAAAAAAATCTCCATTTTTGCATATTGATTTGAGCCGCAAACCATACCAATTCCGAAAATGTCATCTTATACCTTGGAATCAATACTCTTACTGCGCTTCCGCCGTTTCCGCGCGCCATAAATCTCCATGGCTGTACGCTTGCTTTTCCGAAGCAAGTAACGGTTATGGCGCCGTTATCAAACAATTCGCTTTCAACATCCGCAACTAATCTTATGATGCTGTTTTGAGAGTCGCCCGATGATACATACGGACAAGAACCATCATTGTAATTACTTTCACCACGTGACTTACCGCATTTTACATGAAAGAATTTTTCTATATTGTCTTCTGTTCCGTAAGGCATCTTCGAAAGTTCGGGGAATTTAGGAAAATCTGGTATTACTTCATCTGCTATATCGTCCACGCTGACGGCGGTTCTTAATATCGATTTTATGATTTCTTCTCTAAATCGCTTTTGTTCCTCTTCCGGAAAGTCAGGCTGTGGCAAATATTGCTCGGGACAAAATTCCGCGCCCTTTTTCATCACCTCTTCCGCTTTAATCACCGTAACCAAACTTGAGGTAGTTTTTTTACCTGTTTTAAATTTCTTAAACTCCGACAACACTTCTTTTAATTGAGAACCTGATGTTTCAACTCGTTTTCCTTTCAGTTTTTTGTACCCATCGTTCCATATTTTAGCCATAAAAACTTTGTCATTCGATTCTTGCGGTCTCTTCGCTTGCGCTATCATAATGGTTGTATCAACAGCCGTTGGGTAGAATAAATCTCCCGGCAAACTAATCATACCCAGCAGGGTATGCCTTTTTAGAAATTCGTTCCTCCACAGCGAATTATCATCATCCGCAAATATGCCTGATTTAACTACCACAGCCATCAACCCTAAAGTTTGGAGAGTATCCATAGCGGCGTCAATAAAATTTCGCTCCGGTTCTTCCTTTTGTGAAAACGGCGGATTCAACAAAGCTTTTGTAAATCTGTCATAAACAGCCGATTTACTTTTTTCGTCAAAACAACTGGTATTTTCAATATTACTTTTGCCATCTCCTCTGTTATAATAAAGTAATCAAGATATTAAGACCCTAGAGGTTTTGATATAAATCCAATGGACAGAAGTTCTTCTTCCACCTCCTTGTGGTGCTGTCCACTTTACTTAGAGTGAAGACTCTGACCTATGGTTTTTCAATTAT
>JAFXOC010000020.1 GCA_017529085.1 Selenomonadaceae bacterium
CAATGTCGGGTGCAAGTCGTTAAAGAATGTGTCGGCGTGATATTCTCCAA
Organism: Selenomonadaceae bacterium; assembly: GCA_017529085.1. GTDB lineage: Bacteria > Bacillota > Negativicutes > Selenomonadales > Selenomonadaceae > RGIG9201. Next base: position 51 of record JAFXOC010000020.1, read on the forward strand.
GATTGGCGTCGATGCCGCGTATTGCCAAATTCATCTTTGCCATTTTCCACGTGTCAGCGTTTGATTCTTGCCCGAAGATAGAAATTGTTCCGCGCTTGCCGCTATGCGCCTGAATAAATTTTTCGCTCTGAACGAACATGCCGCCGCTACCGCAACACGGATCATAAACTCGACAATTTGAAAACGGACGCAGAACCGAAACAATTATTTTAACAATGCTTGACGGCGTGTAAAATTCGCCACCCTTTACGCCCTCATAAGCCGCAAATTGCGCAATGCAATATTCATAAGTCTTGCCGAGCAAATCTTTGCTTGAATCAACATCGCGCATATTGATATTTGTAAACATATCAACGACTTCGCCGAGAACGCGCTTATCAAGGTCGGGATTGGAATAATTTTTCGGCAAGACGTTCTTGAGCTTTTTATTGTTCACTTCGATTTCGCGCATAGCGTTATCAATGACTGTTCCAATTTCCGGAGTATGCGCAACTACAGCAATTTTATCCCAACGTGCATTTTCCGGTACAAAAAAGATATTCTCCTCGACGTAAGCATCTGGGTCATTCTCAAAACCATCGCCCTCAGCAATTAGCTCATTAAATCTCTTTTCAAACGCATAAGATATGTACCGAAGAAAAATTAATCCTACAATAACCTTGCGATAATCTGCCGCCGGAATATGTCCCCACAATACACAAGCCGCATTCCATAAACTTTTTTCAAACTCAATATTTACGTTGTCAATACTTGTCATTACTCTTACCTCCTATAAGTTATGGATTTTATTATATCACAAGAGTAGAAATTCACGCCAAAAAAAAATATTATGGATTCAATACTTCCTACAAAAAAATATGCCCTTCCACCGCTAAATGCAACGAAAGGGCAATCTTCTTTTGTGCAAATATTTATGCTACATTCTGCTGGGTATGCTGGCAATCGTAGCAGAGGAATTTTCCGAACTTAGCTTGTGAGTAATCCGCAACCTTTTGAGAGATAGAGGAACCGCAATCGTGACAAACCAACTTTGTAGACGTTCTGGTTTTCGGAGCGGAACTTTTGGTCGCTGTCGAAACAGCAGACGTTCCCGAAGATTTTTGGCTATAGGTCGTTGCTTCATCGGTCTTGGAATCAGCTTCGGGGTCATCGCCTGTGGCAACAGCAAGACTTGCTAAATATGCGTACTTTAACGCCATAGTTTGCGCCTTTGCCAAAGACTTATCTCCGGCGTCCTGACCTGAGCCAAGAACCTTGATAGCAAAGGATTCGCCCGATTCACTGTCAATCAGCGTGACTGTCACTTCAACGGTAGCGAGCCGTTCCGTGTTACCTTTAGCAGTTGTGACTTCCTGCACGCTCAAGAGCGAGGGTGTTACGACCGACGCAATGCCATGTCTCGTCAATGACGCATTAACTTTTTCCAGTACATCATTCGCTGTTGCATATTTGTAACGGTGGAAATCATTTGTGCCCGTTTTTACTACATGTGAACACTCGCGCATGACCTCCACGAATTTCTTTGCAAGTTTTTGCATTCAGCTTTCCTCCATTTCGTCATCAGCGATAAAGATAATGGACGCAGAGACAATTTTGCCTTCGTTATTTTTCCCGACATAGAGGCTATAAGAACCATCTCCAAAACCAGTCTCGGATACGACGCCTCTATCATTCACGATACCGCCGCGATTTTTTGACAAGGTAAGAGAACAAGCCAAGCCGAAAAGCGTTGTTAGGTCGCCAAAATCTCCGCCGTGATTCTCCGCGTAATAATTATCATCGAAAAAGCCAGCTTGC
>JAFXOC010000193.1 GCA_017529085.1 Selenomonadaceae bacterium
AGCCGCTTCTTTATACGGAGCGGATTTTTTCTTTAGACGATATACGTAAGCCAAGACCTCTGCTACTGCTTGATAGAGGTTTTCGGGGACTACGTCGCCGACTTCCACGCTCGCGTATAACGCTCGTGCCAGAGGTTTATTTTCTACTATGGGTACGTTATGTTCCTTTGCTATACGTTTTATTTTTGCGCTACCAAATCCTGACCTTTAGCCACTATTATAGGCGCCGTCATGCCTTGTTCGTATGATAGAGCAACGGCAAAATGAGTCGGGTTCGTGATAATGACATCGGCCTTAGGCACTTCCTGCATCATTCTGGCCATCGCCATTTGACGTTGCTTTTGGCGAATCTTGCCTTTAATCTGCGGATCGCCTTCGGATTGCTTCATTTCATCTTTTACTTCTTGCTTCGTCATCTTTAAATCTTGGGTTGTCTGCCATTTTTGATAGGCGTAGTCAAGCACCGCTAAAATAAGAATAACAGCTATAACCTGAAATACCATAGCGAAGAGAATTTTTGAAAGTTCTTCTAAACTTGTGCCTAAGTCATAATAAATAAACTGCGGCATATATGGGATTTCGTCCTTTAAACTACGATATAAGAAAAAACCTATGATCGCGATTTTAAAGAGAGATTTTGCAAGTTCTACAAGAGACCGCTTTGAAAAAATACGTCCGAATCCGTTTATTAGATTTAACTTACTTAACTTAAAACCGATAGCTTCGGTATTTAACTGCAACCCCACCTGATAAAAATTGATTGCAAGCCCGGTTAAAAGCACCGCAAACATTATGGGGAAAACCGTTTTTAACAATAAAAGTATAATTTCTAAAAAAAGTTCTAAAAGAGTTTCCGTATCAATGTTTTGTACTAAATGACTGTATATATATGTTGCAAAAATATATATTTCACTATAAATATGTTCCCAAAGCATTTTTATAACAAAAAAAGCGATGAGAAGAACAAATCCCGTGTTTAATTCCTGACTTTTTCCGACCTGACCTTTTTTTCTCGCATCCGCTCGCTTTTTAGCGGTAGGTTCCTCTGTCTTCTCACCTTCCGCAAAAAGCTGCAAATCGAAGGAAAATAAAGGTTTTTCCTCATTCCAAGGCTTGCAAGGTTGCGGAAATATGGGAATACATCTCATTAAAGATCACATCCAAAAACATCACGAAAAATGGCGTTAACATCATAAGGGTTCCAAGACCAACCACAATCTGCATGGGAATACCAACCACAAAAATATTTAATTGAGGCATGGTTCTTGCAAGTATACCAAGTCCCACGTTCGTCAATAGTACCGAAAAAGTTACGGGTATCGCTATTTTCATCCCTGTAAGGAAAATCCCCGCCGTGTAATTCACCATCATCATGGGAAGATTTCCGCTAACGGTTACGTCCCCTATAGGCACTATTCGGTAACTCTCAACCAAAGCCGAAAGCAACATATGATGCCCGTTTACCACCAAAAAAACTATAATCGCCAAATTATACAAAAAACTTCCGATAAGCGGCATCTGCTGACCGGAAGTAGGATCCATGACATTTACGATTGCAAACCCCGCTTGCATATCCATAACTTTACCCGCCATGGTTATTGAGGCAAGCGCAATATACGCCACGAAACCAATAATCCAGCCGACGAACATCTCTCGAATTACCCAAAAGGCATACATCAATATACTCTCCGGCGCGGAAACCACTGCGTTTTCGTCCAACATAGGGAACAGCAAAAGCGTTATTAAAAACGCCAATCCCGCCCTTATGTATATTGGCGTGTTCATAGTGCCGAAAAAAGGCGAGAGAATAAATATCCCCGTGTTTCTCGTCAATAACAACAGAAAGAGCGCCACATGATTTTGCAGCAATTCGTAGAAATCTGCGGGCAACTCTTTCACTCCTTAACCAATATATAACGGTAAATTCCTAAAAACCTCCGTAACATACCCAACCATTATTCGAAGCATCCAAGGACCAAAAATAAGTATTGCGACAAAAACAGCGATAATTTTAGGTATAAACGCCAGCGTTTGCTCCTGAATAGAAGTCGTAGCCTGAAAAACACTAACCATAAGACCTACCATGAGTCCCAATCCAAGCATAGGCGCCGAAATCAGAAGCACTATCATAAGCGCATTTTGCGCAAGCTGAATTACAACATCACCCGACATTGAATTCACCTACTTAAAACTTGTTACGAGCGACTGAATTAAAAGTCTCCAACCATCAACCATAACAAAGAGCAATATCTTAAACGGAAGCGAAATCATAACCGGCGGCAACATCATCATACCCATGGACATCAACGTACTTGCCACTATCATATCAATGACTATAAACGGAATATATATCATAAATCCTATTTGAAATCCGGTTTTAAGTTCGCTGATAACAAAAGCGGGAATCAAAACGAAAGTTGAAACATCCTCCTGTGTTTCAGGACGCGGCGCATCCGATAAATTTACAAAAAGCGCCAAATCCGCCTCTCGTGTCTGTTTAAACATAAACTCCCGCATTGGTCCCAGCGTATTGTCTATCGCTTCTTCTTGAGTGATTGCGCCCGCCAGATAAGGTTGAAGAGCATTATCGTTTATCGCGCTCCAATAAGGCGACATAATGTAAAACGTAAGAAATAATGACAATCCCAAAACGACTTGATTCGGCGGAACATTCTGCGTTGAAAGCGCGTTTCTTAAAAAACCTATAACAACCACTATTCTTACAAAAGAAGTGGTCATTATCAAAATCGAAGGCGCAATCGTTAAAACCGTAAGTATCCCGATAAGCTGCAATGTCACCGCAACGTCTTCGGGATTATCGGAAGCGCCAAAACTTAAGTTCACATTTGGAACCGGCGCGGCGTAGACAAAATTCATCGAAAAGAGCAACGCCAAACAACAGGCTAATCCTAAACAAAGCCTTATTCTCATAGCCCACCCCTATTCTTAAATATGGGCGGAATTTTACCTATTACTTTGGATAACGCTCCAAACTGTTCGGAAAACGCTCCCACAGGCGCATTATTCGTAAGGGCAACCCTTTCCAACCTGTCTATCTCCTCCGGATCAATAACCTCCGCCAAAAGCGATACATTATGCTCCGTCACGCCTAAAATTAACATTTGCCCCGCAACTTCAACCACCGCAACCGACATCTTTGATCCTAACGCAACGCTTGCAATCAACCGTCCCGCACCATTTGAGTTAAAGGCGGAAAACCTACCTCCCACAAAACGCGCGGCGCCGTAAGCCATTAAAAGCACTATGGCAAAAACCACAAGAAGCGAAACAAGGTAGGCCAGAGTCGAAAACCAAGAAGCCGAAGTCGGCATAGGATTTACATCGTTATAATTTGCCAAATATCCGCTAGAAGGGGCAGCCTCCTCGGCTGCCCACAAAACGCTTGAATCTGTTTGCAACAGCAATATGCCGACTGCCAAAAAAATTCGTATTATGTTTTTCATTAAGGTAACCTTTAAAAACTATTTGATTTCCCTAACATCTCCCCGCCCCTTCGGGGCGGGGAGATGTTAAAAATAAGTTTTTAGAGACGCCTTAACCTACGGCTTTACGCACAGCCTCAAGCACACGATCCGCCTGGAAGGGTTTTACTATAAAGTCCCTGGCACCGGCTTGAATAGCTTCTATAACCATCGCCTGCTGTCCCATAGCGCTGCACATAACAATCTTTGCGTTAGGATCAATCTTCTTAATTTCCTTTACCGCGCTGATACCGTCCATTTCAGGCATTGTAATATCCATGGTGGTAAGGTCGGGCTTTAATTCCTGATATTTCTCAAGAGCCTTCATGCCGTTTTCCGCTTCGCCCACTACTTCGTAGCCATTTTTGGACAAAATATCCTTAACCATCATTCGCATGAACGCCGCATCATCGACGACTAAAACTCGTACTGCCATAAGACATCTCTCCTTACATTATGAAAAGTTTATGATTCCCTAAACGGAGCATCTAAAAAACATTGGATTTCTCTGATGATTCCCCGCCCCTTCGGGGCGGGGAATCATTAAAAATAAGTTTTTAGAGGTGCCCTAAAATGTAAACGCCATAAATAAATTTGGTTAAGACATCCCCTCCCTGCGGATGAGAACAAAATTTATGACCCTACTCGTAATATATAAATCCCTGCTCCGAAATCACTGCAACTTAGCAGCTCTTTCGGCGGGCGTTGCTATTTCCGTTATGCGAACGCCGAAGTTTTCATCTATAACAACGACTTCGCCTTTCGCCAAGAACTGCCCGTTTACTTGAACGTCAACAGCCTCGCCGGCAAGTTTATCGAGTTCAACAATCGAACCGTTAGTTAGCTCTAAAATCTCCTTTATTGATTTTCTTGTGCGTCCCAATTCAACCGTAACTTGCAGAGGAACATCCAAAATAAGTCCGATGTTCGCATCGTTTATTTGAACCGGCGTCGTATTTAGCGGGATAAACTGTGCCGCTTGCACCGGGACGCTTGCCGCCGCTTGAGGTTGCGGCACACCGTAACCATAACCCGGCATAGGCTGAGCCATCATCTGCGGCATCGCTTGAGGCATTGGCATTGCTTGAGGCATCGGAGCTGCTTGCGGCATTGGAGCAGGCTGCGGCATAGGCGCCGCTGCCTGAGGCATAGGAGCAGGCGCTGGCGTTGGAGGAGGCGGAGCAGGTGCCGGAGCCGGCTCCGGTTCGGATGCGCCGCCTCCCATAATCGCCTCAACCATTTCTTTAGCTACATTGACAGGTAAAATTTGCATTATCTCGCTATCAATCAGCCCGTCAACTTCCATTCTGAAAGACGTTTTACAGATGGGATCGTTCTGTCCCACAATCTCCGGAAGTTTATCCTCCGTGCCCAAATCTATTAAAGTAACTTTTGGAGGCGATATGTCGATTTTTTTGTTAAACATTGTGGAAAGCGAAGTCGCTACGCTTCCCATCATCTGATTCATAGATTCGCCAACGGCGCTCATATGAATCTCGTTTAGTTCGGTGTCCGGATTAGTACCGTCGCCGCCCATCATTAAATCTGCTATAATTGCCGCGTCCTGCGCTTGAATCGCAAGCACGTTATTTCCGTCTATTCCTATCGTATACCCGACTTCAACCACAAGATACGGCATAGGATACTGATCCTTTATGGCGTTCATAGTGGCAATAGATACCGTAGGAGTCGTTATTGAAACTTTATGACCGAGAAGCACCGACAAAGTTGTCGCTGCGCTTCCCATAGATATATTTCCGATTTCGCCGAGCGCATCCTTTTCCATATCGGAAAGCACATCGTCGAAAGCTTCGCCCCCACCCGAAGAAGCATCCGCGGGCGCCGCGCTCCCTCCGTCATCGGCTGGCGGTATTGCTCCACCGTTTAGAAGGGCATCAATCTCCTCTTGGGAGATCATATCGTCACTCATCCGCTGTTTCATCTCCTTCGTTTACGACACCGGTTATTTGAACCGCCATTTTCTTACCGGATGTCCCCGGACGACAGAAAAATTTCGTCTTAGTGCCGACTCGGCATTTCAAATCGTCGTCTACCTCTGTATCAAGCTGTAAAACATCGCCGAATCCAAGCGTCAAAAATTCATTTATCGAAATTGTCACGCTTCCCATTTCAACAACAAACGGTACTTTCGTGCGCTCCAACTTCTTCTGCAAAATCTCAACCTGTTGCGGGCTGTCCTTTGTCGCCGCAGAAGCCACCCAAAACGTAGTGGTGAGTTTTCCCATAATAGGCTCAAGCACAAGATAAGGAATACATATATTCATCATACCTTCAACTTCGCCTAGTTTTAATTGAACCGTTATTATAACCACCATATCGTTTGGCGGGACAATCTGCGCGAACTGCGGGTTAGATTCCATTGTTTCAATGCTCGGGAAAAACTCAACAACATTTGCCCACGCATCTTTTAGGTGACTTACCGCCGTATCTATAAAACGATGTATAACCGCCTCTTCTATATCCGTTAAAACCCTAACTTTTATACTGCTTTCGCCCGTCCCACCCAGAACACGATCTATATACGCAAACGCGATCTCGGTATTAACCTCAAATATTATATTGCCCTTTAAAGGCGGTACCGTAAGCACACTAATTACGCTAGGATTCGACAACGACTGCACGAATTCCTGATACGTAAGCTGCTCGACAGATGCTACCTCTATAGAGACCATCGTTCTAAGATGAGTTGAAAGATAGGTATTAAAAAGACGCGCAAAACTTTCGTGAAGCATATAGAGCGTTCGAATCTGATCTTTTGAAAACTTATCCGGACGCCTAAAATCGTAAGTTTTTACTTTTTTCTGTGTCTCTTCAGCTTTTACTTCTTCCGCCGAGACCGTGCCTTCCGAGAGTGCGGACAGCAGTTTATCTATCTCTGATTGAGATAAGACGTCTTCTGCCAATCGTCACCCCCCTTTCAGCCATTTTTTATCACTGCAACAAGAAGCTGGTAATATACACATCATAAACGGTGCCTTCACCTAAAACTCCGTTTATTTCTTCCTTTATCTTCTTCTTTAATTCATCCTGCTTGCTTGCGTCAAACTCGTCCAGCTTGGACGAACGCAAAACCTGTAACACGGTGTCCATCATCTTGGTATCCGCTACCGGCGAAACCACGCCCTCAACAACCACATCTTTTTTTCCGGGATTAAGTTCCAAGATTATTTTGGTCTTTAAGAATTTGCCGGCTTTTTGCCCGCCCACATTAACCAAAATGCCTTCTTTTTCATCGCCTAACTGCTTAAATATCCCGGGATCGTGATGCATCACCGCCGAGTTGTTTGCCTGCTCTATCGCAGCGCTAGACATAAGCGTCGTTGTCACCGCAAACGTTATCCCAACACAAATACCAATCGTCAGCAACACCAAAACTACTATTAATATTATCGGAGACTTCTTTTTAGGTTCTGGAGCCTCGTCAACGTCAACATCTTCTTCGTCAGCCATGTTTTTACCTCCAAAAAAATAATCTCCTACATTATAGCAGAAATTTTTTATAAATCAAAACTTTTTTCGCTAAATATCAAAACTGATGTAACGCTCTACGATACTTCATCACGAGTTTTACTATTTTATCCATAGGCTCGTCCACGATCAGCTTTTTACCGTTGGTAAGCGTTATTACAGTATCGGGCGTTTCCTCTATAGTTTCTATTATTTCGGCGTTTAGGACAAACTCGCCCTTCTTTTGCGCCTCAGAATTGAATTTCGTAAGCATTATCATAAAGCGTCACTCCTTATGTTCATTATACACACTTATTAATTCTATCTATATACTGAAAATTCCTCTAAATTTATGAAATTTTTTCTGGGACAATAGCCCTTATTTTTACTTCTTACTTTCTTTTTTCTCTTCCTTTTTTGAAAAAAAGAAAGAAAAAAAAAGAAAGTAACAAAGAAAAAAGAGAAAGAAAAAACTTTAACAAACTTTATTATTATAGTATTTTTAACATCTTATGCGTTTGCGGTATCACTCTTACTTCATTTAAATACTTCAACGCAATTTCTTCCACACGAAAAATTTTCTCTACACTTGCCGCTTCAACTCCGCCGCAAGGCGTGACGGGCTGCAACACTAACATTATATTTTGATCTGCGTCCGCGATTATTTTTGCCGCTTCCTCAATCTCGTCAAATTTTGTATCGCTTGCAACAACTATTTTTGCGTAAACGTCCTTTTTTTTCACCACTTTCAAAAATTTTCTATGCAAATCAAATAAATTTTTGCCGACCGCGCTTTCCAATTTAAAGTCCATGCTTATAATATCAACGTATTCTATAATTTTACTGAGTTCTTCAACTAATGTTCCGTTTGTTTCCAGAAAAATCTTTTCATTAATATTCTTTGCAACTTCCTTTATAAACTCCCACTGCATAAGCGGCTCTCCCCCCGTAAAACTCACCGCTTGATGTCTGACTTTTTTTCCAAATCCTTCAATAATATTAACCAACTCAGCCGAATCCACCTCAAAACTGTAAT
>JAFXOC010000194.1 GCA_017529085.1 Selenomonadaceae bacterium
TGCCTATAATTCACGAGATGAAAGGCGTAATTATTGAATCTTGTGAAGTTACAGAAGCGCATCTATATTTGAAAGTCGTAAATAAGAAGATGAAAACCGAAGTAACCGTAGGTGACGTTGTTCAAGCGGGTTTTGTCATTATCAATAGCGAAGTCGGACTTGGGCATTTAACGGTCGAGCCTATGATTTTCCGCTTAGTATGCAAAAAATGATCTGATTTGCAAAGATTTTTCGCAGAAGAAGCGTCACATAGGCAGACAAGTTGAAAATTACGATACGGCTTATGAAATTTATAGCGATGAAACTTTGGCGCAGGATGATAAAGCGTTCTTTATGAAAGTGCAGGATACTGTGAGAACCGCCGTGGACGAAAATAAATTTATGCTTACGGTAAACCGCTTGCAAGAGGCTATGGAAATTCCGTTGGAGCACAATCCTATGGAGGAAGTGGAATTTTTAGCGGATAGATTTTCATTAACCGAAACGGAGCAGGGCGATATTTTGCGTCAACTCTTTAAAGGCGGCGATTCATCTCGTTATGGCTTGTTAAACGCCGTAACTGCGGCTTTTCAAAATGCGGAAGATTACGAAAGAGCGACCGAACTTGAACGCATCGGCGGCGAAATTTTGGCGTTGCCCGTGCCCAACCGCCCAATGCTACCCAATACGCCGAAAGGAAAAATGGTAAATATTACGCCTACGCGAGAATTTGCTATGGCGTAAATTATATCAAATTAGAGCGATGTTGCGCTTAATTGCGTGACATCGCTCTTGAACGGGAAAAAATCTTTTCGAGCCACATAGCAAAACGGCGCAAACAGGATTTGGCGAATCTGTCCCCATTGCAAGCAAAAAAAGCTAGGCCCGTATAATGTCGAAACGACAAGCGTTCAGCGTACAAAAGGCAATTGTTCTCATTGCGGCAAGCGGTACGCGGTCGAATATGGTAAGGGTAAAATAAAAGATACGAAAGAATAGTTCGACGCGTTTATGGAATACGGGGTGAAAATTTATGCAAGAAAAAAGAAATGAAATCATGGAAGACGAATACACCGATATTTCCGATGAAAAAGCATCTCCACTAAAAGGTTTTGACGAGAAAAGCGCAGCGCTCTTACAACCGCTTATCGGTAAATTCCTCAAAGCCTATACGGAAAAATCGGACGATGCGCAGGATTCATCATGGCTTGACGAGCATCTTCAATCGGAACTTTCAGAAAAATCCTCGGAGGAAATTGCCGCAATAAGGCAGGAAATCCAAAAAACGGTTGCCCTATGGGATATAAATATGCAATCTATTGCCGAAGCCTGCGCTCAAGGTCAGAGCAAAGAGGAATGGCTTGAAGGCAAACTCGCAGAAGCTGCGGTTGGCGTCAACGTTCAAGATTACGGAGAATATCTTGCGGTTGCGGATGCAACCATTCATCAAGCCAATCAGGAAGCTATTCAAAATATCGACAGCGTGAACGCAAAGCCTTCGTATGAAGACGAACTTAAGGATTTAAAGTGCGATTTTTTCAAGTACAGCAACATTATCATTGTCGATACTAAAATTAGTATCATAAACATTTTGAGTTACATCATCTCTTATGTCCTCGAGATCAATTGCCTCTGTCAATAGTTTTCCCATTAATCTTTTCACTTTGTATTTTTGTTCTGATACAGAGTTTTCAAGAGCATATATATCGTACTTTTCTTTCAAGAAATCAACATACTTTGTATTATCCTTTTCTTGCATATCTGTAAATCCTGCTTCAGATTTTTTTACATATTTAATAAACATCTTTTCTTCTTTAACACTTTTTATAAGTTTAGTAAGCATATTCCAAAAAGAATCATCAAAAATATTATATTCGTTGTCCAAAAGCTCATTAATCATTGCTATTTTTAATCAACCAATAACATCATCTTTCCCCAATGAATTTAATAGATAATCAAGTGCCTCTGTTTTGTTGTTATATGTGTTATATGCGTAGGTATGTGTAAACATATAGTTAGAATAATGTGATACTATGTCCAGATTAAAAATATCGATTAGGTGAAAGTAGTTATTCAAGATATAGCAGTAAAACATTGCTTTTGTTTTTTCCTTTACAATGTTATCGCGAGATAGCAACACACATAAACCATGCAATATTTTCAAAACGCTCCATTGGTTTATCTCCTAATAAAAAAATATCGTTTTTTACATATCTCAAAAATTAATTATCGGCAATTTGTTCAGGAATACGACAATCAAAGACTAATATAATACGGATTGGTAGTTTTATAGTTTCGGAAAGTACCGATTTTTAAAATTTGAGAACGTGCAATAAATCTAATTTAGGGTTATGATATCAGCATATCCAATGCGATTATTAGTTTGTGGTCGCAACAATGTACACTAATCTTTATTATTCAAGGGAGGAATTTGTATGGAAAACAAAAGAATCAACTTTGAAAGCACAGGTATGGTTTGGAATATCGAGGCACGTGACAATCGGTTGTATATTTCCGAGATAATGTAAGGACTTGGGCAGGAACTTTATGTCGAAGCTGCGTGGTCGATATTACAATTCAAAGGCAATTCCAAGCGTATTGGTGATTCACATTTTTATTATGCAGCCAGAAGATCGCTTCAAACATTCGGTTTGCCATTTTCTGCATTTACATTTTCACAGAAGGGAGATTTCAAATCCATCGAATTCGTGGTGGATGGAGAACCGATAGCGAATGATCAGGTAATCCGCTTTGGATTTTATGCCCGCACAGATGCGGGAACACTGGTCGTCCTGAAATAATGAGTTTTCAATGAAAAGAGGAGTATATTATAAGCGACAAGAAACTTGCGTTGACTAGTACAGGAAAATTACAAAACGATTATATAAGCCCTGCCTTCAATAAAATCAAGGCAGAGTACACTGGAGAATTGTCAGATGATTACGACACAAAATTTGTATCCAAGCTCCCGTTGACAGCTACTGGACAAATTCCAACGTCATTCGATATTCCAAAGTATAAAAAAATTCGTTTAGCTTCTACAGGTAAGTTATTGGACGAATACGACAATCCTGCTTATTTCGATTTAGAAATATCGGAGAAAGACCATAAGACAGATGATGCTAATCCGGGAAATATAAAATGCGATGATGCGAATAATCAGGTTGCTGCGTGTGATTACGAAATATCCATCGCCAAACCTTATGATTTTGCATGCAAGTTGCAGACAATGTGCAATTACATCTCGTCGATTTCGCTAAATCGGATGGACGGACGTTTCTACAAAGACCCAAGCTATTTCTCTTATATAACATTTAAACGCCTTTTAGTTGAGGCGGGAATTTCCGAAAGCGTCAGATTTCACGATCTTCGTCATACCCACGCGACTTGGCTACTTGAAAAAGGAGTACATCCGAAAGTTGTAGCGGAAAGATTGGGTCATTCGAGCATACGAATTACGCTTGATACATATTCCCATGTTATTAAGGGATTACAACAAATAGCCGTCAGTAAGATTGACGAGATTACGGATAATTGGTAATGATACGCTTGAATCTCCTGCTTGGATATATTATAATGAAGTAAAATTACGATAAAACCGAGCAGGAGATATTTTACGCTAATCTTGGGAGGCGATAATTGTGTCAGATTATCTACATCGCAGGATTCCCGTGGGGGTGGACGATTTTAAAAGTCTTCGTGAAGAATGTTATTTTGTAGATAAGACCAGATTTATAAAAGAACTGATCGACGAGCGTAGCAAAGTTACGCTAATAACCCGTCCTCGCCGTTTCGGAAAGACTATAACCATGAGTATGCTTTACTACTTCTTCACGAATGAGAATATTGAAGAAAACCGTAAACTCTTTGAGAAAACGGAAATTGCCAGTTGCGGAGAGCGTTATATGAAAGAACTGGGAAAGCGTCCCGTTATCTTCTTAACGCTTAACGATGCAAAAAATATGGATATGACCACGATGATAGAAAGACTTGGGCGGATTATGTCGGAGGTTTACTCGAATTTTTTGTATCTATCTGCGCCAACTTCCCCACTAACTCAAGTCGAAAAAGAATACTACGAGAAAATTTTAAATGCTAAAGGCTCACAAACCGAGATAGAAGACAGTTTGCGACTTTTATCTTCCTTCCTCTACAAGTATCACGGAAAAAAAGTAGTAATTTTACTTGATGAATACGATGTCCCCGTGCAACAAGGCTGGCAGTACGATTTTCATAAGGACGCTATCTCTTTTACAAGAAATTTCATGGGTGCAGCCTTTAAATCAAATCCTTCATTAGATTTTGGCATAATAACCGGAGTGCTTCGCATCGCTAAGGAAACAATTTTCAGTTCTTTAAATAATATCGAGGTGTCCAGCGTAGCCGAAGGGCGTTTCGCCGATATATTCGGATTTACGCAGACCGAAGTTGAAAAAATGGCTAAAGATTTGGGAAAAAGCGATAATACTGCTGAAATCAAACATTGGTACGATGGTTATATATTTTCAGGGCAAGAAATTTATAATCCGTGGTCGGTTATAAACTATTTTCAACAAGGGTGCAAGCCGCAAGTATTTTGGCTTAACACTTCCGGTAACGCTATTATTGGCGAAATGATGGAACACGCAGATAACGAGGACGATGAAAAGTTAATTTCTCTATTGAATGGTGGCTCAGTAGAAACAATTATTGACGAAGCTGTTGTATATTCCGATATTTACACCAATAAAGATGCGCTTTATACTATGCTTCTTACGGCGGGTTATTTAAAAGCGACCGAAAATCGCTTGGAGGATGGAGAACACATCTGCACTTTAGCGATACCGAATCGCGAGATTGCAACGGTTTATCGCAAAGAAATCATAAACCGTTATCGCGGCAAAATGTCAAGAACGGATCTCCGCAATATTCTTATCAGTCTAACTAAAGGCGATGACGAAAAATTTTCCTCCGGACTTCAAAAATATTTGGAACAGATTGCAAGTTTTCATGATGTTGCGAATAAAGATAGTTTCTATCACGGTTTCTTATTGGGATTAACGGCGTGGTTTATGTCGAAGTATCGCATAAAGTCTAATCGTGAGAGTGGCTATGGTCGTTTTGATTTAGGGATTTTCCCAACTACGCATGAAGATTCGGGCGTTATTATGGAATTTAAAGTTGCTGATAGTGAAGCTGTTTTAGAAAAAACAGCGAAAGACGCTCTTGCTCAAATTGAAAAGCAAGATTATATAGCGGAATTTTTAGAACAAGGCATCAAAAATGTTTGGAAGTATGGTATAGCTTTTTACGGCAAAAAGTTACAAATTATTCGGGGTTAGATAAAAAAAGGGGGGGCAACGAGGGGGCAGTTTGAAATGAAACCATAAATTTTAAACGCTCACAATGCCCAAAAATCAACCTCAAACAATACCAAATATACTAAAAAACACGCAAAAAACGGCATTTACCGAATTGCTAAATAGTTAGAGCCCTACGGCTGCGAGAGGCAAGAATCTCTCCCACTCCGCCAGTTTGTAAGCGTTCCGGGCATCGTTGTTTTTCGGTGCTCGGTTATTTTTTTTGTCTGTGGGGCGATTTGTGGGGTAGTTTAGATGAAATTTACGCTCTATATATAAAAACTACTCTTGATAGAATTACAAATTTATAATTTTTTTACAAAACGAGCCGGTCAAGTTTTAAGACTGGCTCGTTTTGTTTGGCTATATTTGCGATGACACCATTAGTCGCTTTTGCTAAATCAAACGAGTCATGAAAAAGCTTGTTCGCCTCTAATGTCTCCGTTTATTGTGTCGCATATGTCTTTTTTCATGCTGATTCTTTTCTTTTATTATATTAATTATTATTTTAATTACAATAGTATTTGCGTTAAATTTTTACGTATTTTATCGTAGATAATCGTTTTTATATAAAAAATGCGTAAATTTTAGTTAATTTTTTTGCTAATACTTTGGTGACAATGCAAATTTTTGTCGTTAAAATCGGGGGCATAAAACTTCTCAAGGGAAGTAGGACGAAGTTGATTTTATGTTATAAAAATGATTGATTTGCAATTTGAACTAGAACGACAAATGATTTTGGCACGCTCATTTTCTCAACTACCGCCCCCAATAAATTCAAACGGAACAGTTCCGGGTCAGCGCATAACGCTTGATCGCAATACGGTGATTGAATTTCTGAAAATTTATGAAGCCGTACGTTTAGATCGCACTTACGGCGAAGCTTCCAAATTTATATGGATTCGCGACAAAAGCCTTATGCGCCATATCATAGTAAGCGAAGCTGAGCTTTGTATGCAGTTTGAGGATTATATTTTTGAACAACTCCCTGCCTATGAGGAAATACCGCAAACGCTCATTCAGCGTTTAACTAGGATGCTTTTGTATTCGATTCCCAAGCTTTCTGCTTCTGGATTGGAAGTTATAAGCGAAAATGAAGTCGTTTTCCCTAACGGAACTTATAACCTAAATGACGGAATGTTCCGTGGAAGAGCTATGAACGGCATATTTAATCGTTTTTCTGTGCTTTATAACTTTAATAAATACGTCCAAAATCCCGATAATTTCGATAAAATTTTAAAAGATATAAGCGGCGGTAATCCCGGTATTGTTACCCGCGCCTATGAAATTATTGGCGCACTTATTTCGCCTCTCGCTCGTTTAAAACTTATATTCGTTTTCCAAGGAGCAAGCCACGGAGGGAAAACGAAATTGGCAGAGCTTATATGCTTATTGTTAAACGAGCTTGGTGTTCGCATCGTTAATGATATTTCGGAAATTACTTCCGAAATAAAACTTGAAGAGGGATTGCAAACTCAGTTAATATATATGCAGGACGCTCCCGATAAAAA
>JAFXOC010000195.1 GCA_017529085.1 Selenomonadaceae bacterium
CCTTAACGCCCAAAGCTTTAGCTTTTTTTGCAAGTCGCCAATTAAAATCGGGATAGTCTATCAAAACCAGCAAATCAGGGCGTTCTTCCTCTATTTTTTTCGCTAAAAAATCCAATAAGTTTAAAATGCGGCGAAGGTTTAAAACAACTTCTAAAACCCCCATCACATTATAACTCTTATAGTTCGCCCATAAGTTTACCCCGGCGTTTTCCATCATATCGCCGCCGAAACCTACGATTTCAACATCGTCGTTAAGTTCTTTAAAAGCTTTTGCAAGCGCCGCTCCATGAAGGTCTCCGCTGGCTTCACCCGCAGAAAGCATTATCTTCATAGACACGCCCCCTATAACTACGCAGAAAAGACGCGGACACTTTCCGCGTCTATACATTATACCGCGACAATCGTAATTCCATTAGCTTCCGCCAAAACCAAAACCTTTTCACGCTCCACCAAAAGCGTTTCTTTTGCCTCGATTGCAAGCGTTTTAGCTCCGACCTTAACCATAGACACAATGGTTTTTAACCCTACAGTCGGCACATCGAATCTATTATCCTGCTGGGGTTTTGCAACCTTGACCACCACAGCGTCACCTTTGGCAAGCTCTCCACCACGCACAATGCAAGCATCGGTACCTTCTATCGCCTCAAGCGCCATAACCGCAAGATTCTTCACCACAACGGTCTGTCCTACGTCAAGACGACCCAATTCCTTCGCCATTTTAAATCCGAATTCTATATCCTTCTGTTCGTCTTCCGTAGGTTCGCGCTTGGTGAGCACACCTTTTTCGGGCATCAATGCTTTTATCAGTTTAGTCTGGTCAAAAGCCTCCATACCCTCTTTTTTAAGTTCGTTTATAAAAGCGAGCATAACCGTATCATCGCTTTGATTGGGAAGCGACATTAAAAGCCGGAGCATAGACGCATCGGGTTGTACTTTGCCGTTGAACAACAGTTCCTTGGTGACTTTACCAATCATGGTGACCTGTTTAATGTCGTTCTCTTTCAAATGTCTAAGGAGAGCGTCAAGCTGACCTATACTTATCTTTTCATAATTCGTAGCCACATCTTTGAGCTCGTCTTCCGTCTCGTCCAACAAACCCACTGCGTACACTTCAAACCCTAACGCCACAGCCGCCTTTGCGCATTCTGCCGGAAGATGCCCCGCGCCCGCTAAAAGCCCAATTCGCTGCATCAATTTCACTCCTTAATCGCTATTGCGTCTCTCACGGCATATTCCTCTGTCCGCATTTCTCAAAAAACGAAGAAAATGCTCCACTTCTTCCGACGAATCAACTTCCTGCTCTATCACAGCAATTGCCTCAGGAAGAGACAATCCCGAGCGATAAAGTATCTTGTATGCCTTCTTTATGGAACGGCGCGTTTCAAGCGGAATCCCTGCCCGAGATATTCCCACGCTGTTTAACCCCACAACTTTAGCGGGATGCCCGTCCACTATCGTATACGGCACAACATCTTGCACTAATTTCGCCATACCGCCAACCATGGCGTTCCTGCCGATTTTTACAAACTGATGCACTCCCGCCATGCCGCCTATAACCGCTCTGTCTTCCACAATAGCGTGCCCCGCCAGACTACCTAAATTAGACATAATAACATGATTGCCAACTATACAGTTATGCGCCACATGAGTGAGCGCCATCAAAAGGCAGTCGGAGCCGATTTTGGTTTCCTCGCCTTCGCCCGTTGCGCGATGCACGGTTGCCCCTTCTCTGATAACCGTACGATCACCTATTATGCAATAGCTTTTCTCGCCTTTAAATTTTAAATCCTGCGGCACTTCCCCAACGGACGCGCCCTGATAAATTTTGCAATCCTTACCGATACTTGTCCAACCCGAAATCACAACATGAGGTCCAATCCAAGTACCTTCGCCTATTTCAACGTGTTCACCGATTACAGAGTAGGGTCCTATAACAGCCCCTGCGCCAATAACTGCGCCCGGTTCCACAACCGCCGTCTCATGAATCGACGCTTCGTCTTCTCTTACTACACTAAGCATCTCGCCGACCCCTTTCAAATTGATGTATTTTTCCGTTTCAACGCACAAACCTTCTGCACAATATAGTCCAGCGTTTTTGAATTTTTTTGCGCTTCAAATTAGCTCATAAAACTCGATTATCTGCGTTTATGTGGAAAAATCTCCGTTTTTCTATCAAAAAGGAGTCATTATCATAATTCTTCATTTGCTTTCAGCGCAAATTTAAAATCAGCGGAAGCCACAAGCACATCATCCACATAAGCGTCTGCATGAAGAGTTCCAAAAGGTC
>JAFXOC010000196.1 GCA_017529085.1 Selenomonadaceae bacterium
CCAATTTTGATGCGGAATAAACGGAAGCTCCCGCCTCGTTGGTGATAAGATAATGAACATCGGTCAAATTGTTTTCTTTTATAAGTTTGGAGGTAAATTCCTCTGTTTCGTAAGAGGCTGTGCCGTTGCCGATGGAGATGAGCGTGACATGGTGCTTTTTTATAAGGGACACGACTTTCTTTTCGGACATCTCTCTTTCGGCATCGCTTTTCGTCACCTGTAAAACGCCGTGATCACAGACGCGCCCCGTCGCATCAACCACCGCCATCTTACAACCCGTGCGATAGCCGGGATCTAATCCCATGACCGTATGGCCTGCAAGCGGCGCTTGCAAGAGAAGCTGTTTTAAATTTTGCCCAAAAACGTTAATGGCTTGCTTTTGCGCGTTTTCCGTGAGAATGTTGCGGATTTCCCGTTCCAGAGCCGGAAACAGGAGACGTTTATATCCGTCCTCCACGGTGGCTTTCAGTTCGTCCGCAAATATAGAGGGACGTTTGTAAATTCTTTGGTAAATCTTGTCAATGTTCTCCTCGTGATTTACAGAGAGTTTTACTTTCAAAAAACCTTTTTTCTCTCCTCGATTGATGGCTAAGATACGATGGGAAGGCAAAGTGCGGACAGGTTCTTCGTAGGCTTCGTACATGAGAAAGACTTGCGCTTCTTCGCTGTTTTCTTCCGCCGCTTCCTTATCAAGTTCGGTGACGATGGTTCCAATGCGCCATAGACGTTCGCGCATAGTTTGTCTTAAAGCGGCTTCTTCCATGGTAACTTCCGCCACGATGTCTCTGGCTCCCGCCAAAGCCTCGTCTGCGGTGGCGACGCCCTTTTCTTCGTCAATAAACGCCGCAGCCGCGTCCAACGCGCTCCTCTCCGTCGCTTGTTGTAAGAACATAGCGTTGGCAAGCGGCTCCAGTCCTTTTTCTCTGGCGATAGAGGCTCTGGTGCGTTTCTTTTGCTTGTACGGAAGGTAGAGATCTTCAAGTTCCTGAAGTTTTTGCGCTTTTAAAATGGCGGCTTTAAGCTCTTCGGTCAGTTTGCCCTGCTCTTCTATTTTGCCCAAAATTTCTTCCTGACGTTTCACCAGATTTTTTAGATAAGTAAGCCTCTCTTCAATAGAGCGAATCTGTTCCTCGTCTAGTGAGCCGGTTGCTTCCTTACGATAACGGGCGATAAACGGAACGGTATTGCCGTTTGCAAGAAGTTCCTCGGTTGCAGTCACCTGTTTTGGTTTTATGTTGAGTTCGGCGGCGATAACGCCGCTAATTTCCGTTAATAGCATAAGTGAAATGTCCTTTCTCAGTTGCGATTTTTGTTATGAATTTATGCGTTCCCTTTAATTTATTCGCTAAAGACGCTATGATTTCCTGCTATACCCAAGCATTTTGCAAACGACTCACATTATAGAAAAATTTCGCAAAAAACTCTGAATTGTTGGTAGAAAAATGTTTTTTCGCATTTTTTCGGAAATATTCTCAATTTAGCGGAATAATTTACAAATTAGTCGAAAGATAGTATAATGAGTGCGAAATACGGTGGCAACCTGGAGCAGACGAAAAAGCGATGTCGTAAAATTTTTATTACAGATATCGCAATTTATAAAGGGCATCTCTAAAAACTTACTTTTGACAGTCCCGCCCCTTTGGGGCGGGGACTATCAGAGAATTATGCGGTTTTTAGAGATTTCCTTATGAAAAAAATCCGTTTGCCGAGAAATAAAGCAAGAAACTATACTGGTATGTATGCAGGATTGAAGGCTATGACAGTAGAAAAAATAACAGAAGTAATAAATAAGTTAGAGCGGCGGAGGGAATGATACATGGAAACAAGCGTAATACTGATTTCTGTTGTCCTCACAATGACGCAGCTTTTCGACGCATATTTAAGATATTTGGCTTTTCGGGATGGAATGGATGAAA
>JAFXOC010000197.1 GCA_017529085.1 Selenomonadaceae bacterium
CCCCGCCCCGAAGGGGCGGGGAGTCACCAGAGAAATTTAATAGTTTTTAAAGGTAGTCTTTAGATAATGCTCACAAGTTGGTAAAACAAGGAGGTTTAAGTTATGCCGGTAGCGCAATTAGGGAAACGAATGTCATGGAAAGAAATTAAAGCTGTTTTTCCTCATCGGAACGTGGGTTTGATTGGACTTGAGCCCAATAATTTAAACTTTAAAACGGCCATAGTTTGTTGCACGGATAAAGAAAAAACTTACTCGGAACTTATCAGAATGGCAGTCAATAAGGAAATCGTTATGATGTATACCACTATGGATGAAGATGATGGGATATGTTAAAAAATGAATTTACTCTTGAATTACAACCTAAATATTTACGTCCGATTATTAAATTGTATGAGATACCGACCTTAATAGATACGGGAGCGGTTATACCCGTATTTTCTTTTACGGGATCGGACATGAGGGATATTTTTAACGCCACGTTAATCAAGAATAACGCAGAAATAAGCGGTTTCGGAGGCAACGATAAAGGCGCGGTTTACTCCATCCCCGAATTTTCTATCGGTTCGATAGATTTTAACCCATTCGAGGTTTTGGTGCCTGAAAATCTGCGGATTAAATACCCCATCTTATTAAGCGCTCCCGTTTTTTACGGTACAAACTATGAATTCGACACTCGCAACAGTCTTTTTAAAGTCAAATGGGAAAATGATTATCCACGTAAGAGAAGCTTTAAAATTACAGAGTTAAAAGGAGAATTATATCCTCAAATAAACGGCGTGTTGCTTCAAATATCGGATTAACAAAAAAGCTGTAAAGAAAACTAAATTTTAGTTTTCTTCACAGCTTTTTGTTATTACACAAATCAGTTATTAAAATTTTTTCTTTCTCTTTTTCTTAACTTCTGCCCTCATCTAATCCCGTAAGCGCAATCCCCAACGCAAAGTAGGTGAATTTTATGGTTCGGCTTGCGCCTAATGTGTATTCGGAAAGCCCGTGGAGGTGAACGGCTAATATTATTGCCAACATGAAGAAGGCGTAAGGGTTTTTGGTGAGCCTCCAGTTTTTAAAGGCGAAAAAGAGAAGGTACCCCCAAAACGCGAGAAATGCAAGTTCGCCTACAACGCCTGTCTCAGCCAAAACGTGCATAAAATTGTTGTGGGCGTGTTCAAGATGCTTTTCCGTTGCGTCCGGAAGCATATATTTTTCTTTATAGTCAAGTTTAAACCGCCCGAAGCCAATGCCAAAAATCTTGTTGTCGTTCCACATATTATAAGCGGAATGAATAAGCTTCATGCGCTCCGTATCCGCTATATTGTAGACCGCTATGGTGTTGACACGGGCTTCTATCTTCGGGACATTGGAATAGAGAAGATAACCAAAGCAGACAAACGCCGCAAGCACCGCTATTACGGGCTTGATGTTTTTACCGTAAATAAATATTAAAACGATAAGTACGGCGAGCGACGAGAGCCATGCGCCTCTGGTCATGTTAAAGAAAAACGCCGCAATGAGAATGAGCAAACTAAAAACCAATATTCCTCTGTATTTTTTGTAATGTACCGCCGCAATCGCTACAAGAGGTACGGCGACGGTAAGCTGGGTAGCTTCCGCCATATACGGGATGAGTCCTGAAAATCTATCTATAAAATCCACCGTATAATGATCCACGATATAAACCTGTCCGATAGCGGCAAAAGCGTTAAACACCATGGAAGCGAATATCAAGAGGACAAGTATCAATAATTGCCTTTGGGTTTTTGTCACAAACCAAATTATAAAAAACGGCATTATGCGATATAGGTAAAAATCAGCCGCTACTTTTAGACTATAAGACGGTTCGCCAGAAAGTAACGACGAAACCACAACCGTCAGCATTAAAACGCCGAGAAGTTTTAAAATCGTACTATATTTATTATAAAACGTAATAACGTCATCGTGTTTTAACCACAATCTATAAAAAAAAGCCAATATAGAGAGCGCTAAAAAAACGTTGCTCGCCGCCATAGACAGCGATATTGTCAAGGCAAAGCCGCACATCATCTTATAAGTCCACAAATTAACCTTTTCTACGTCCATTCTCACACCTCCTCCCCTAGTTCTCTACTTTCTTTTTTTCTTTTCTTTTTTGTAAAAAAGAAAAGAGAAAAAGAAAGTAGCAAAGAAAAAGAGAAAAGAAAAAACTTTAATAAACTCGAACTTACAATTTTATCGCAAACTTTAATGTTTTACTAAAATCCTCATTAAAGTTTTACTTCCTCAATTCCAACAATTTAATATACTTCATAAAAGTGTAAAAAGCGTGGGCTATACTCATATTTAACCCCAAAATTCCGTCTAAGCAGCCGCCCTTAATCAAGTACATCTTAATAAACCCAAAAGCAGCGCGGCAAAACGGCGTTAAAGCGGTCGCTTTTTTGCCTTTTTTATGCGCGTCCGTCGCCCAAATAGTGGAATAATTTTCAACTTTTTCCAGCCACGTCGACCAGTTTTCATAAGGCTCATGGGTGATATAGCCGCTTAGACGGCGAGTCTTGCAATTACATTCGGGATGTTCGTGAACCTTTCCTATCCACTCGGCTTCTCGCGGCATGAGTCTCCTCACATAATCCGGGCTGAGCGAACCGAATTTATGCGCCCCGCCCAAAGATGTGGTGACACGTTTTATTTCATATATGTAAAACTCGCCTTCCACAGCTTTTTTTACGGCTACAGCCAACTCTTCCGTCACGCGTTCGTCGGCGTCCAGATGAAAGAGCCAAGGAGTCGTCGCGTATTTTTTCGCGAGGTTGCGTTTTGCCGCAAAATCTTTTTGTATGCCGCTTTCAACCACTTTTGCGCCCAGAGATTCCGCTATTTTTTTCGTATTGTCGGCAGAGGCGGAATCTATCACAAGTACGTCTGCGCCTAGGAGTTTCGCGCTCAAAATCGCTTCTCTTATATTTTTTTCTTCATTATATACGATGATTACCACGGTGAGTTTCTGCGACATTTTATTTTCCTTTATCCAAACAACCCTGCCCAAAATTTGCCTCTAGCCAATCGCGCCTGCTCTCTCAGCTTACGCGTTTTATTTTCCGTTACGATGTTCGACGTAAAAGGTGTTTTTTCGAGATAATCGTAATACATATCGTTAAATCCTTCGGTTTTATTGTAATGCCAAGGTTTATGCCCGCCGGCGTAATGAATTATCTTTGCGTTTTTGAGGGCTTTGGCAGCCATTTTTCTGTATTTACTCAAAACCACTTTAAGCGGCATTTCGTATATAGGTGGAATCACGTTGTAACAAAGGGGAATTTCATACCAATTATTATAAAAAAGCATATTAAGCGCGTCTTGATCGTGATGGCGGAAATTGTTGAGTTTCACTAAATCCAATAATTTATTCGTGTAATTGTTTTCCCGCCATTTATCCAAATCTATCACCAATACGCCGCTATTAAAATATTTATCGCCATGTTTCATGTTCAGCGATTCGCGTTTCTCTCTCATCTGCCGCGCAGATGTCATTATTCCCAAATCTGCGGCGGCTCCCAACGGTTTGCCTTCCAAATCCGTCTCAAAAAGTTCCGATATATCGGAAACCACCAGCAAATCCCCATCGAGATATACCGTTCGCTTTACGGCGTTTGGCAACAGTTCCGGGATTTTTAGGCGAAGATACGCGGCGCGCGACAGATGATCGCTTACAAAAAATTCTCCGGCGTTGGCTTCTATTATAAAAACCTTCGCCGAAAACTTTTCCCCCACAGCTATTAACTTTTGTTTCGTATCTTCCTTTAATTTATCGCCCAATAGATAAAAATCAACTTTTCCCTCGATGTTCGAAGCCGCCCCCGCCATAACAGCCGCAGCGTGCGGCGCGTAATTTTCATCCAAGGCTATCGTAATCGTTTTTTTCATAATTTAATTTTCTGAAATGCTTCTTTTAACTTTTCTTCCGCTTCGTCAAGCATTTGGAACCTTCTTCTGTATACGGCGCGCTTCCTCGTTGGGATCTCGCTTTCTTCCTTTCTCGCCTCCGTCAACGGCAGAGAGTAAAACCTCGAATCCCCCGTGGGCTCGCCGCCTACCTCTTTCCAAAACGCTTCAAAAGAGGTCTTTAACTTTCTGTCCAATCTTATATGATTGTTCGCATAATATCCGGAGTTAGTTACAGCATATATTTTCTGTATGTCGAAAGCCTTTGCAAAAATTCTTGTCAAAAATATCGACAAATTCTTCGTTCTATACCCGTTGCAAAGTTTCGTCACGCGTTTCACTATTTCTTTAGCGTCTTCTCCGTTTGGTCCCTGCATTGCGCCTATATAGAGCGACGGCTTATTCTCGCTGTCCTCGCCCAACCAAAAAACCACTTGGTACAAATCCCTGTCGTTTAACTTCAAGCAAAGAGACAGCAACCCTTCTTTTCTTAATCCCGGGTAAAATCTCAATATAAACCTAAGCTCCTCCGTATCAAATTTTATTTTATGAAGCAGTGTTTCCTCTTCCGAGTAAATAGACACTATTTTCTCCGGTTTCATTATTTTTTCCAAAAACAAAAAATGCTCGAAAACCAGATTTTTCCTCGCCTCAAACCCCGCCCCCGCATAAAAAAAAGCGCGGGTAGGCTGCTCATAAACGAAGGGATAATTCTCGGCGACTTCTTTTCTTAAAGCGTTCTCGTTAAAAAATTCGTCTATCTCGTCCATCTGCCCCTTATGCAACACAGAGCGCACCAGAAACACAACCATTCGCCGCGCTTCTCTGGCGTTATTAGTCCTATATATCTTTCTTGCCAGCTTTAATATGTCCTTCAAAGTTATCCCCTCATTTTAATTGTTGGGCTCCGCCCAAACCCGGCAGGGCGCTGCCCTGCACCCGCCAAAGGGCATAGCCCTCTGGACTCCCGGGTGGGGATTTGCGGTTTATTGTGGGTTTGCGGATTCTAGTATTATTTTGAGATTATTCCAGCGTTCTTTTTGTATAAATTCTTGAAAGAACGGGCGAAATCCTTTATTTTTGAAAAATTTTTCCATATTTTTTGCATAAAAAAACTTC
>JAFXOC010000198.1 GCA_017529085.1 Selenomonadaceae bacterium
GTGGGTCCTTGGGTACAGATAATGCGGGTTTTACGAAGCATAATGTCCTCCTTTTAGCAAAAACCCCTCAAGAATGTCTACGGTAAACTAAAAAAATGTTTGCGCTTGAGTTGTCTTCCCCGCCCTTCGGGCGGGGAAGACAAACACCAAAATTATTATCGTTGACTATAACTTGAGGGGAATTAGTTTTATCGAAATTATGTGAAAATTATAGCAAATTCTTAGTTCATTTGCAATAAGATTTACGTTTATATTGTTGTTTTTCGGGGCTGTTTTTCAAGGTTGTTTTTCAAGATTAATGATGTTGTTTTTTTCCACATTCTGCCGTATAATTGAACAAATAGGCTATATGATAAAAGGTAGGCGAAACAACATGAAACAACGTTACGTAATGCCCGTTGGCGTAGATGATTTTCGAAAGGTGCGCAATGAATATTACTATGTTGATAAGACAGATTTTATAAGGTCGTTGATAGACGTTCACAGTCAGGCGACTCTTATTACGAGACCCAGACGTTTCGGAAAAACCCTCGCCCTTAGTATGCTCTATTACTTTTTTACCATTGAAAACGCCGAAGAAAATCGCGCTATTTTTGAAGGCACAGCTATCGAAAAAGCCGGCGAAAAGTATATGGCGTTTCAGGGGAGCAAGCCTACAATTTTTGTCAGCTTGAAGGATATTAAGCAAGCGAATTTTGAAAATATGATAAAAAAATTTAGTGCGCTTATGCAAAATTTATATCGTTCATATAAATATTTGCTTGAAAGCGAATGTCTTGACGACTCCGAACAAGCATATTTTGAATCGGTACTATTTCGTCGGGCAAATGATGTAGATTTGCAAGATTCGCTAAAAAACCTGACTACATGGCTGAATCGTTACCACAAAAAGCCCGCGCTCGTCCTTATCGACGAATACGACGCGCCCATACAGTACGCCTTCGATTACGGCTATTACGACGAAGCCATAACCTTTATGCGCAATTACTTAAGCGCAGTATTAAAATCCAATCCCGATTTGGATTTTGCAATTCTGACAGGTGTGCTTAGAATCGCAAAAGAGAGCATTTTCAGCTCGCTTAACAATTTGGAAGTGGCGAGTGTCGCTTCCGGCAGGTATCAAAACGTTATGGGGTTCGACGACGACGAAATCAAACAAATTACCGTTGATTTTCACTGTCCGGATAAACTCCCTGAGATAAAAAAATGGTACGACGGCTATAATTTTTCGGGGACTAATATCTATAACCCTTGGTCGGTGATAAATTATATTTTGCACGATTGCAATCCATCCATTTACTGGCTGAACACTTCCGGCAACAGTATCGTAAAGGAACTCTTAAAAAGGACGGATAAAGAACAGGCGCAGGAACTTCAGGCGCTTTTGCAAGGCGGCTCTGTCAATGCAAAAATCGACGAGGGAGTTATTTATTCGGATATATATAAAAACCGCAACGCTTTATATACCATGCTCCTTACCACAGGCTATCTTACGCCCGTTTCTAAACCGGTTACGCGCGGCTTCATGCTTTCGGCGGTTTTGCGCATACCCAACCGCGAGATTGCTTCGGTTTACGCAACAGAAATTGTTGAGCGAATTGAAAACATGGAAGGAAATCCCAACCTTTTAAATTTTCTGGAAGATTTGCTTTCCGGCAATGCCGAAGGATTTTCCGATGAACTGAATAAATATCTTTTAACTCTAACAAGCTACTATGACACAGCCAACAAAGAAACTTTCTATCATGGTTTTGTCCTTGGGATTGTGGCTACTTTGATGCCGGAATACAAAATTCTCTCCAACAGAGAAAGCGGCTACGGTAGGTTCGACATAGCGATATTCCCCGAGAATAAAAGCAAGAACGGCGTTATAATGGAATTTAAAGTTGCCGAAAAAGAATCTGAACTTCATCAGACAGCCGAAGTTGCGCTTAGTCAAATCGACGACATGGAGTATATGGCGGAGTTTAAGAATGAAGGTATTGATAATGTATGGAAGTATGGCATAAGTTTTTGCGGTAAGAAGTGCGCTATTGCGACGAAAGTGCGTTAAACAAAAACGCCATTGATTGCTCGTCTTACGATGTCAATCAATGGCGTTTTTTTCCGCATTTGCTCAGATGTAAGCAGATAAATTCCTCCTCAGTGATTTAAAGTCAATCCCGCCGTTATAGAATAAAGATTGAGTGGCTCTTCCCACTTCTAAATGATAAGCTTCGCCTATTTTCGTAGGTTTTGCAACAGCTTTTTTCTTATCGGCTTGTTTCAAAAAATCCGAAAACTTTTTTTCCGGAGCGTTATCATCGTATCCATTTTTGCGTTTATCCCGACTTTCATTGCGGTCTATGCCTTTAATCCGTTCGGTTCTTTCAATGCGCTCAATCATAAAATCACCTCCCGAGAGTAGAACTCTCTCAAATATTATATCGCTTTTTGAGAGAAAAACTTAAACGGATTATCTTTTATGAAAAAAGCCCGTACGTTTTGAATTTTCTAATATTATTTTACTATAAAATATATGTTTTGGCAACGTTTGTAGTAAACAAAAAAATTGCGCTTAACTTTTAATTGTTTACTATATCATGTATCTTTGCATACAATTCCCGTTTAACTTGACTCTATTAGGACTTTCGTGCTAATATGTGAGGCGCAACTCATTAAAACAAAGAAATACCACATAGGAAGGAAGTACGAAATGAATCAAACGGATAAAGATGCGTTGGCGCTGCATAAGAAGTATCACGGTAAATTGGAAATGGTGAGTACGGTGCCGCTAGATTCCGCCGAAGATTTGACTTTGGCATATACACCGGGGGTAGCTGCTCCATGCCTTGCCATTAAGGAAAATCCCGACGCTGTTTATGATTATACATCAAAGAGGAATATGGTTGCCGTCGTTACAAACGGCACGGCTGTTTTGGGACTTGGCAATATCGGAGCTGCGGCGGGTTTGCCCGTTATGGAAGGCAAGGCTATTTTGTTTAAGGTTTTCGCAGGCGTTGACGCTGTTCCCGTTTGCCTTAATACAACGGATCCCAAAGAGATAATAAGAACGGTTGAACTTTTGGAACCGGCTTACGGCGGAGTTAATTTAGAAGATATAAAAGCGCCGGAGTGTTTCGATATAGAAAACGCTCTTCGCGATAAAGTAAAAATTCCCGTATTCCACGATGATCAGCACGGTACGGCGATAGTTATAACTTCGGCTCTTATGAACGCTCTTAAAATCGTGAACAAGAAGTTTGAAGAAGTTAAAATCGTCATAAACGGCGCAGGCGCGGCGGGTCAAGCGATAGCCAGACTCCTTGCGGCGGTTAAAGCTAAGCATATCATTTTATGCGACACCAAAGGCGCTATCTACGAAGGTCGCAAAGAGGGAATGAATCCTTATAAAGACTCCATAGCAAAGGTTACAAACCGTGAAAAGGAAGCGGGAACTTTAGCGGACGTTATGAAGGACGCGGATATTTTTGTCGGAGTATCAAAAGGTCATTGCGTAACTGAAGATATGGTAAAGAGCATGGCAAAAGACGCTATCATAATGGCGATGGCGAATCCTACGCCGGAAATCATGCCGGACGATGCAAAAGCCGCAGGCGCAAGGATTGTCGGCACGGGTCGTTCCGATTTCCCCAATCAGGTGAACAATCTCTTAGCATTCCCCGGTATTTTTAGGGGAGCGTTAGACGTGAGAGCCACCGATATTAACGACGAAATGAAAATTGCCGCCGCCCGCGCCATAGCTTCCCTCGTCGAAGAAGACAAACTTTCCGAAGACTACGTTATAGTCAGCCCATTCGATTCAAGAGTTGCGCCAACCGTGGCAAAAGCCGTGGCGCAAGCCGCAATCGACACCGGCGTGGCTCGCAGAGAGGGCTACACCGCAGACGACGTAGAAGCTCATACCAAACGCCTCACAACTGAACTTCACCCCAACCACGAAAGCTTCCTAAAGCGTATGCAAGCAGGGCTTATCAAGGCTTGGAAGAAAGTTCCTCTTGTAAGAAAACCTGCTTAATGATGGAAAAAAATTAAACATAAAGAAGTTAAAACCCCCGTTCTTTAACAAGACCGGAGGTTTATTGTTGCAAATCGTAAATAAATTGACTATGGTTTCGTCTTCTGCTACGCCATAACGTCGACATTCACTCCAAGATTAGGATCCGCCAATCCCTCCATCATCTCGTTCATGGCGGCTTCTTCGGTTTCCATCGCCATTTTTAACACGCCGACGCTAAAGTTTTGCGCCGTTCTCGCCTCGTTCATCGAAACGGACAGAGCGGCTATTGTCATATCTCCCATAAAAATCACTCCCGTTCGTTGTTGTTGCGAAGATTGTACCACAAGTTACGGTGAGTTTCAATGTAAAATTTCCGTCAGAGTTATGGTAATTATAAAAATTCGTTACTATTCACGAGTAGTACAACATAGTGGTGAAAGAGGTGAATTAGTGAAATTCATGGTTGACCTCTCCACCACGAAGCGGTGGAGAGGTGGCAACGTTGAGGCTCATATTTGTTATATGAGATGGAAAAATGTAACTTGCGAATAATGACGATTAGTTTGTTGGCTATTGTTTTATTTGTCTACAGTCTGCGTGGTCAATAAAGTATGGGTTTTCTGCCAGATGAAATTCAAGGGATTTTTCATAATTGTAAGGTATATTTTTGAACAAACTCCAATTGCGTAAAAATTTTGACAGGGTAGAATACATCTACGATTTTTTTCGCGGGCAAAAAGCGAACATACTTTCCCTATGGCTGAAAATAGAGTAAGGGGGACAAGAATATGAACATTGAACGAAAAATTCTGCTCCTCGTTTTGGGCGTGGGAGTTCTTTGGGCTTTCCTCCTCGGCGGCTTGTCATATTCCGGAATAACTCAGGTGCAACGGTCGACTGAAGACAAGGGTGACGAAATGCTTGCGGCTTTTGATGCCTTTATTGAAAATTATGCCGAGAGTTTGGTGAAAGAACGTATAGAACAGGCGCAATTCACTGCGCTTCAAGTGACGAAAAAATTGTGCGTTTTTTATGACGCCGAGAATATTGCCAAGATGGCGGAAAAAATCTTGGAGCATCCGCAGAATTATTCTCCGAGATACCTTCCGGAGGCAACGGAGCGAACAATCAACGCCAATAATGCTTACATCTATTACAACCCCGGTGTGCGGGAACAGCTTGCGACCAATCCCGACTTGGCGAAAAAATTCGCCCTTCTTTCCAATATTGCCAACTCTCTGGAATATGTATCTTACTTTTACCGCAGCGGCGACGTGTGTTTTTTAGCGTCCAAGGACGGTTGCCTAATTCGGGCATACGCTGTGTCCAAAGGACAGACGACGTTGACTTTAAACGAAGCGGCGGTTCTTCGCAGTTATGACTTTCGCGAGAGTCCATGGTATGTTGCCGCCAAGCAGGCGAACGGTCTTGTGTTCACGGATGTATACGAATCTACGGCGGGAGATTTGGAAATCGGCAGCGTCATGCCATTTTACGACCATGGGGAATTTGCCGGCGTTGTGGGAATCAGTATAACTTTGAAATCTCTGCACCTAACAGCCAATGAAAACGATATAAGCTTTATTCTGAA
>JAFXOC010000199.1 GCA_017529085.1 Selenomonadaceae bacterium
ATCAGGCGGCAAAATTTTTATCCCCATGCGTTCCGCCGCTTCTATATAAATCGCTACCTTATCCGAATCCTGTACGCTAGACATAAGCGCCGCCATAAATTCTTCGGGGAAATGCGCTTTTAAATACGCCGTCTGCCACGCAACCAAGGCGTAAGCCGCGCTATGGCTTTTGTTGAAACCGTAATCCGCGAAGGATTTTAAAAGGTCGAAGATTTTTTCCGCAAGTTTTAAATTTAAGCCGTTTTTTTCGCAGCCGGACAAAAATTTATCACGTTGCGCCATAAGTATTGCCGCCTTTTTTTTACCCATAGCGCGGCGCAAGAGATCCGCCTCGCCCAGTGTAAACCCCGCCAATACCTGCACAATCTGCATGACCTGCTCTTGATACAGCACAACTCCGAAAGTTTCCTTCAAAATCGGCTCCAACAACGGGTGCATATATTCGATTTTTTTCTCGCCTCTGGAACCCTTTATAAAATCCGCCACCATGCCGCTTCCTAAAGGTCCCGGGCGATACAGCGCCACGGTTGGGATTAAGTCTTTAAAGCCTTTTGGTCTAATCTCCGCCACTAAATTCGTCATGCCCGGAGATTCCATCTGAAAAACGCCCAAGGTAGACTTTGCGCAAAGCATTTTTGAGGTTTTTTCATCTTCAAGGGGAATTTTCCCCATATCTATTTCAATGTTTCGCCCACGTCTTATATTGTCTGCCGCGTCTTCCATGATGGTAAGGGTGCGAAGTCCCAAGAAATCCATTTTGAGAAGTCCCAATTCCTCAACGCAGTCCTTATCGTACTGCGTTACGAGCGCGCCGTCGGATACGCTTACGGGGAGATATTCAAAAAGTGGCTGCTTTGTGATAACGACTCCCGCCGCATGAGTGGAAGTGTGCCTGAGCATTCCTTCAACTCTTTTTGCCATATCTATAAGCTTTTTCACATTGGGATAACTTTCGTAAAGTCCCGCAAGCTCCTTGTTTGAAGCAAGAGTGGAATTAATGGTAGCCTTCGGGTCGTTGGGAAAGAGTTTCGCAACTTTATCAACGTCTCCGTATGGCATATTAAAAACCCTGCCCACGTCGCGAACGGCGAGTTTTGCGCCGAGAGTCCCGAAAGTTGCGATAAGCGCCACATGATCGTTGCCGTAACGGCGTTTTACATACTGTATAACTTCTTCTCTCCTGCGATAGCAAAAATCTATATCAATATCCGGCATGGAAACCCGTTCGGGATTTAAAAATCTTTCAAAGAGCAAATTGTATTTTAAAGGGTCTATATCGGTAATCCCCAAAGCGTAAGCCACGATACTGCCTGCGGCGGAACCTCGCCCGGGTCCCACCGCTATGCCGGAATTTTTTGCAAAACTCACAAAGTCCCACACAATCAAAAAATAGCCGTCGTACCCCATGCGGTGAATTACTGAAAGTTCGTAATCAAGCCTGTTTTTGACTTCCTCCGTTACAACTTCATATCTGTTCTTAACCTTCTCGCTGCAAAGAGCGCGAAGGTACGCTTCGTCGCTTTCGTATTCCTTAGGCACTGCATAAAAAGGAAGTTTTAATTCGCCGAACTCAAATTCGACATTAACCCTATCCGCAATTTCCCTTGTATTAAAAACGGCTTCGGGGACATCCTTAAAAAGCGCCGCCATTTCTTCGGCGGACTTTAAATAATATCCTCCCGAAAACCTCATTCTGTCCTTATCGTCCACGGTCTTGTTCATGCCGATACACATGAGCGCATCCTGCATATCCGCATCGTCTTTTCTCACATAATGAACGTCGTTGGTAGCGACTAACTTTACCCCGTATTTTTTCGACAATTCGACCAGAGCGGCGTTTACCCGCCGTTCTTCCTCCAAACCGTGGTTTTGTAATTCAAGGAAAAAATTATCCTTGCCGAAAATCTCTATATATTCCTCGACCAATTCCCCTGCCCGCTCAAAATTCCTCGACAATACGGCTCTCGGAATTTCGCCGATAACGCAAGCGGAAAGAGCTATAATCCCCTCGTGATATTTCCTCAAAAGTTCCTTATCCACCCGAGGTTTATAGTAAAAACCCTCCATATTCGCCAAGGAAACAAGTTTTGAAAGATTTTGATAACCGATTTTATTTTCCGCCAGCAAAATAAGATGATAGTATTTAACGCCGCCCACTTCTTCCCGAAGGAAACGCCCCGTAGGCGAAAGATAAACCTCGCAACCGATAACGGGTTTAATCCCCGCATCTTTCGCCGCCTTATAAAAGGGAATAACCCCGTGCATATTGCCGTGGTCGGTAATTGCAAGAGCCTCCATGCCCAAATCTTTTGCGGCATTCACGAGTTCCTTAACCCTAGCCGCGCCGTATAAAAGGCTGTATTCCGTATGAACATGAAGATGGACAAAAGCGTTTTTATTCATTAAATATCAGTCACCTATGTTTGTCAACGACAATAAATTTTATATTTTGCCTCCCCGCCCGAAGGGCGGAGAGGCAAAGGTAAGTAAAAACATTTTTGGCGTTTACCATAAAAATACATTGTAAAAGCAATTTTAAGGTTTCATGCGCCGTTTGTATTTTAATTTATATATGAAGCGTTTGTCAATGTGAAATATTTTATTGGCGTTGACATGACGATAGTTTATGGTATACTGACATTAAATAATGTTGTAATACAAACACATGATGGATAAATAAAGGCAGTAATTTTTACAAATCCGTTATGAAAGATAAGGTGTTGGTAGCGTGAAACGTCCAGAAATTAAAAACTTGTAGAGGACAGATTAAACTCTTCATGTGAAGCGTTTGTCAATGTGGAATATTTAATTAATCCTAGAGGTGCTTATTGTATGCGAATTTTATTTTTTACCTATCCATCGTGGAATCATCCCGCAATCGGCAGTAATGTTCAAGGTCTAATCAAGGGATTTGAGGAACTTGGGCATACCGTTATTTTATGTTTCATAAACGACGTATCCTCTCTTAGGCAAGCGGCAGACATGATTTATGTGGAAAAGAGTTTGGATTTTACAATCGGTATGAATAATTTCGGCATGAATATGCTTTCTCAGCAACCTGAAACACCTCATGTATCAGTGCTTTTGGACGAACCATTCAATAATCATTGTATTGGATACGAAGCACCTTTGCCCAAACATTTGATTACTTATCTTGATCGTTCGGATAACGATATTTTAAAATATATTTTTTCTCTTCCCAAATACGTAAGCAAATATAAAAAACATACGCTGTTTATGCCATTGGGGGGAGGGATGAATAAACAGCCGGAAGAACGATGTTACGATATAGTATATAGTTCGGGTTTTTGGCCTATAGACGATGTTCCTTCGTGGAAAAAAACAGATTCTGACATAAACAACACTCGTTTGCTTAGCATATTAGACGATGCTCTTTACTTAATGCAAAATTTTCCCGTAAATGTTCGCGATGCGTTTAAAGAATCATTAAAGTCAAGAGGAATGTATGACGAAGAATATTTGCATATTTGTTTGCCGTATTTTTGGCGGGTGCTTTCCTACGCGAAACCATGGCGCAAAATTGAAACCGTGAAAAAACTTGCGGCTACGGGGCGAACAATCCATTTAATCGGCAACGGCTCGCCAAGTGGAAGCTGGAAAGATTATGTCTCGGGGAAAAATGTAATATTTCACGGTGCATTAATGTTTGACGAAACATTAAAAATCATAGGTAAT
Source organism: Selenomonadaceae bacterium (assembly GCA_017529085.1). Classification (GTDB taxonomy): domain Bacteria; phylum Bacillota; class Negativicutes; order Selenomonadales; family Selenomonadaceae; genus RGIG9201. The sequence goes on from JAFXOC010000199.1 coordinate 3,697, forward strand.
TCCAAAATACTGGTTACAGACGAAGCTTGTTTTAACGACGGGGCGCATGACAGGGTGTTTACCGGTATGTTAAATGGAGCAGCCGTTGTCGCAGAGTATAGTTCTTATTTAGACGAACAATTTACCAATCAAGAAGATATTTTTTTCTATGATTGGCAACACACAGATGAACATTTGGGAATTGTGCACAAATTATTAGACGATGATGATTTTCGGTTAAGTGCTGTAAAAAAAGCCTACAATATAGCCATAAACGGTCACACATGGACAAACAGAGCGAAAAAGATTTTAGATACATTAGCTATTTTGTATGACATCAAATGATAACCCCCGCGCTATGACAAAACCGCATTGTCAAGGCGCGGGGGTTTGCTTTGGCGAAGAAGTTTTTATCTTTAGTGATTGCTTTAAAGCCGTTTTCATGCTAAAATCAAAGCGTATAACAAAGGAGAAAGCTTTATGAGACGTAAATCTAAACAAAAGAAACAAAAAGTAAAGCGTCCCAGTCCAACCGCATACGACGATTCGTTCAGAACACTTTTAAACGATTGCAGCGAACTCATAATTCCCATGGTGAATATATACACATTCGAGAAAAACTGAACGAGCTTCAAAACAAAGAAGAAGTAACGGAGTTTACAAAACAGGCGATTTATGCGACTATTATCCACGTAATTGAGCTGATAGCGCAAAAATACGATAAGGTGAGAAAAGGGGTTGAAGAGACTATGGGCGGAAAAATCATCGAATATGAGACTAAAGATATATTAAATAAGGGAATAATGCAGGAACGCAGAAAACCCACAAAAGAAACGGAAGAACGGGCAAAAGATATGCTTCGCGATAAAATGGCGCTTCCGTTGGTCGAAAAGTACACTCGCTTATCTATGTCTCGTATTAAAGCGTTGGCAAAAGGATTAGGCGTTTTATAAGAAGCCTTAACGAAGCAAAAGTGGCTTTTTTCGCAAACAATAAAAAAGTTGCATAAAAACACGCAACCAATCTGTAGGTTGCGTCAGACTGTAGACAAATCAATAAATATTGTGCTCTTCATGGCTCTCCCTCCGCCCTTCGGGCACCTCCCTCTAGGAGGGAGGCACTCGGATTACTGCTTTTGAGCCTAAAATTTTAAATTGCCTCTAACCAAGCCCCCCTCCTAGATGGGGGTAGGGGGGAGAGTTCAGCGAATAAATAATAATAAGTCTACACTCTGAGGCTCATTCATCAAAATATGAATGAGCCTTTATTTATGCTTCATAACTTGTATTATGTGACGTACGGCGTCTATTTGTTCGTTGCTCAGTCCGCTTGCGTCTAACAAACACGCCGAGACGATATTATCCCTGCCAAGTAAAAAATCTGTGGCTACTCCGTATATATCCGCTAACGAAACGAGAACGGGCAGGGAAGGCTGTCTGTGTCCGATTTCGTAGTCGGCAAGGGTTGAAGGCGTTATGCCTACTTGCTCCGCTACTTGACTGCGCGATAAGTTTGCTCTATTACGGCTTTCTTTCAAACGCTTGTCCAATCCGCCGATATAGCCCCTCTGTCCGCATTTCATCATGATAGTCCTCCCCTACTACGTTATTATAGATATTCTTATCCGTCTTACGGCGAAATTTCTTGCGCTATTTGACGGATAGTGCTATAATAATCGCGAAATAAAATTGCATGGAGGAACGAAAATGACTGAGAATGCATTTATAAAAATGTTGCAAGACGATGTGTTGGACACGGAAAGCCCTATTTCCTTGGATATGGCGTTGGACGATATCGAGGAGTGGGATTCGTTAAGTTTTGTCAGCTTTATCGCCGCAACTCGCGCCGTTGGTAAAAAAGTAACGCGCGATATGACCGCTGCGGCAAAAACCGTAGACGACCTTTTTTGTCTTGTAAAGTGAGGGAATTCTGTGCTTCGACTTACAAATAATACCAAAGATTTTATAGAAAACCATCAATCGCCTATTATTGTTTATTCGGCGGGAAATGCTGGGTACTGGACAGGCGTTTTTTTAAAAAAATGCTCCGTTGATTTTCTCGGCTTTTTGGATAAATCGGTGACGAAAGAGCCTGTATATTATGATGGGAAACTTCTTTACCATCCGGGAAAATTATGGGAATTTCGTCATCAAGCGTTACGGATTATTTTACCGCTTACACAATACAACGAAGTTATAACGGAACTGCTGTTTTCGGCGCAAAAATATGACCTTGATTTGCTTTGTCTTGTGCCGAGATACAGACGAATCACAGAGAATAATAAAACTATGCATTACAACATTAATGTTATGTTTGGTTATTTTAGGGAAAAATTGCTTAAATATCCGCAAGGTAAACCGCCTACTATTTTATCAAACACTTGCTCTGCGGGATATATGTATAAAGCTCTCGGACTCCCGCTTTCATCCCCGACTATCAACGTTGGTATCAACAGCCTTGATTTTGTCAATCTTTGCAAAAATTTGAAACATTATATGGAAATACCAATGGAAAAAATGTACTTTGCCCGAGTTTTTCCTATGCCCAATAATGGCGCAGTATATTGCCCTGCTGGAAAAATTGACGATGCGGAAATATTGTTTGCGCACGAAACCGATTTAGAAAAAGCAAAGAATAGCTGGAATATTTTGCGAGAAAATCTAAATTACGATGATGTGACGTGTATATTTTCGGATAGATTCGGAGCGATATCCCCCGATGTTATGAAGGATTTTTCAAACCTGCCCATGCGGAAAATTTTTTTGTACTACCAAAGACCGCCCGTATTTATTGATAAAGATATTCTTGTGGAAAACGGAAATGCCATTCACGACATATATACCGTACTGGAAAACACATTCGATATTTTAGGATTTTTTAATAAGCCATTCAATGAGGTCGTGCATGAGCAAAATATTATTTGATTTTACAGACGAACGCTTTGTAGTGACGGGAGCGTCTTCCGGCATGGGGCGTAAAATTGCGGAAGAACTTGCAGAATCGGGCGCGGTTGTCTTGACGATAGCAAGGCGTATTGAGCGATTGAAGGAACTTGAGGAAAAATATCCCGAGCATATCGTTCCTGCCGCTTTGGACGTTTGCAATCACGAGATATTGACGGAAACCGTTTCCGATTTTGCGGAAAATTACGGAAAACTTCACGGCGCAGTCCACGCAGCGGGAATTTTTGCGCCGACTCCGCTTCGCGCTTATAATGAATCGGAAGCTCGAAGTATTATGGACGTGAGTTTTTGGGCGGGAATCCGTTTGATGCAAATTGTCAATAAAAAGAAAAATGCGGAGGAGGGATGTTCAAGCGTTCTCTTTTCCTCTGTAGCGGCCACCATAGGAGAAAAAAGCAATTTTGCGTATTCAGCCGCAAAAATAGCAATGCAAGCGGCGGTTAGAGCAATAGCCAAGGAAATTTATTCGCGAAAGAACCGCATTAACACCGTGAGTCCCGGTTGGGTTCGCACGGAAATGACGCGCTGTGAAGAAGAAAACGGTCATGTATCAGGCAAATTTTATGATTGGCATCTTTTAGGAATCGGTGAGCCGGAGGATGTCAGCGGCGCGGTTCTGTTTCTTTTAAGCGATAGAGCCAAATGGATTACGGGAACGAATGTTGTGGTTGACGGAGGATACCTCTTGGGTGGGTATAACTAACTGTATAAAACAAAAAATTAGATGTTAAGGACATTAAATTTATTTTGGACGGCTCTCCGTTCCGAAGGAAACATGGAAACATCGGAGAAATCAAACTAAAGCTGAGAGGACAAAGTTGTTGAAAGCGTACATAAAAAATATTGAGTATTATCTGCCGCCGCTTGTGAAAGAAAACGATAACGAAAGACTTCGTAAAAAGACGGGTATCGAACGCAGGCGCGTTGCGGACGACGATGAAACGGCTTCCGATATGGCTGTTGCCGCCGCCGAAAAATTGTTTGAAAAAACGCCGCGCGCTTCAATTGATTATCTGCTTTTTTGCACGCAATCTCCCGATTATTATCTTCCTACAACGGCGTGTATTTTGCAGGACAGATTGAAACTGTCCAAACATTGCGGCGCGCTTGATTACAACCACGGTTGCGCCGGTTATATTTACGGGCTGGGTTTGGCAAAGGGGCTTATAGAAACCGGACAAGCAAAAAATATTTTGCTTTTGACTGCGGAAACATACAGCAAATACATCAACCCAAAAGACAAATCCGTACTTCCTTTGTTCGGTGACGCAGCCACAGCCACTTTGATAGTCGGCGTTGAGTGTAAAACCGACGGAATATACGGTTTTGAATACGGCACGGACGGAGCCGGATTTCAAAATCTTATCGTTCCCGTCGGCGGTATGCGACAGCGTTATCAAGATACCGAAGAAAAAATAACTACCGATAAATACGGCAATACTCGCAGCAATCGCAATCTTTTTATGAATGGCGGGGCGATTATGGATTTTGCCTTCGACGTTGTTCCCGCGACTCTTGACAATATCTTATCCCATAATTCTTTATCAAGGCAGGACATAGATTATTACGTATTTCACCAAGCAAATCATTTCATGCTTAAAAACTTACGAAAAATTTGTCAGCTTGAGAATTTGCCTTATTGGGACGATATGAAAAATTACGGAAACACAGTGTCGAACTCTATTCCTATCGCATTAGTCGACATGATTCGACAAAACGGTGAAAACAAGTTAAAACGAACATTGCTAATGGGCTTTGGGGTCGGATTATCGTGGGGCGGGTGTATTGCGGATTTGTCGCATTTGGTGTCGGCGAAACGGGGAAACCGTGAAATGAGTTTCGTTTGAGAAATAGTATAAAGCGCCCGGTAACAGTCGCAACCTACAAGTAAAAACTGTAGGTTGCGATTTTTTAATTCATTTAAAAATATCAGCGTCGTTGACAGAGCAATAATTTGTGGTATACTTAAATCAAGCAGCTAATAAAATATCCCGTTTAAAATAATGTTATACAAGAAATAGCAGAGGTATACTTTAATAAATTCGATGCGCGAAACGGAGAGTCCTATAAAACCATAGTCGACAAGCATAAGAAGAAGCTGTAACTAAGCGATGTCTTATTAACATAAACAAAAGCTCTCTGTCCGAAACAAAACAGAGAGCTTGTATGTGAAAGGAGCTATTCAATATGCGAAAAGTGCGCATAACGGTTATAAGAAAGGCTTGTTATTCGGATTTAATCGAAAAGTATGAAAATCCACTGGAAAATCCACTGGAAAATCCATGCGACGTTAAGGAAGGACAGGTGTTTATAGCAAACGGCTGGAAACGCCCGGAAGGGCTTTGCGAGAGCGCATGGGAAAGTATGTCGCCATTTGTTATGGGGCTTGTCCACGGGGCAAAAGATTTTTACGACGGTTGGATGAAAAATCCTCGCTCGGCAATGATTTCCTGCAACGATGGATTTCGTCCCGTCAGTTTTCTCTTGGAAGCGATGGAGGAGGAATAATTACAATACTCCCAACTCTTTCAATATGTCACTTCCACCCATTGAAAGAAGTTCTTCCGCCAAACTTATCCCTAACTGTTCAGCTTCGTTAAATGGGGCGACAACCTCTTTCCTGTACAATCGCTTGCCGTCAAGAGAAACGATAGCGCCCGTAAGACAAATATTTTCTCCCCGTACTTCTCCGTAAACCCCGACGGGCGCTTGACA
>JAFXOC010000200.1 GCA_017529085.1 Selenomonadaceae bacterium
ATAAGATGATTGATACGCGAGGCGCTTTGAGGGAGGTTTCGGTTGAGGGTTGCCCTTGTATCGGCAAAGGTAAGAACGGCGCGGTTTATCGTTTGGATAGGGACACTATAATTAAGTTGTACCCTATAAGCGGCGCAGCATGGCAGGAGGTTGAGCGGGAGAAGGAGAATGCAAAGGCGGCTTTTGTCTTGGGCGTGCCTACGGCTCTTTCCTTTGATGTGGTACAATCGGGGGACCAAATCGGCATTGTCTTTGAAATGGTGGACGCTAAAAGTTTGAGAGATGTTGTAGCGTCGCAACCTGATATGATAGAACCGTTGATTACAAAGGCGGCGGAGCTTTTAAAGCGGTTGCACCGCATTGAGGTTCCGACGGGGACGTTTCCCGATATGGCGGAGGTTTATCGAAAACGCGTGGCGGGATTGACGGATTATCTTACGCAGGAAGAAATTCGGCTGTTGTACCGTATGATTGATTCCATTCCCAAGAGGAACGCTTACATTCACGGGGACTATCACCGCGGCAATATAATGGTGAAGGGCGAGGAACTGATTTTAATAGATATGGCGGATTCCTCCGTAGGTCATCCGCTGTACGATGTGTTGGGCGTTTATATGTTGGGGATGGATTTGGTAAATAAGTTTCCTCCGCAAACGGTGAAGCAGATTATCGGCTGGGACACGGCAATGGTGCGGAAGGTTTGGGAGATATTCCGAAGCGTTTATTTTGAAACGGAAGACCTAGACGAGCTTTCGCAAATAGAAGATATGATGGAAACTTATTGTTGGTTGCGCCACATGACATTTTTAAAAATCGCTCCCGTATATACGGAAGAATTGCGGACAAAGATGATTGCCGCGGCTAGGGCGCAGTTTTTTCCGAGGGCGGAGGAATGTATGAAACGTTTTGCGGGGAAACTTAGGGTAATGTAGCATGATGAATGAAGTTTTAATCCGAAACGCCTTTAAACGGTTTATGATAAAGATGACTTTGAACAACCTTATGGTGTTTTCGGGGCCTGTCGTAAACGGTATTGTTATCAGCCGATATTTGGGAACCGACGCTATGGCGGCTTATCAAATCGTCTTGCCCTTGGTGTTTGTGGTGATGATGTTCAGCCAGATTATTTCGCTGGGCGTGCAAAACAACTGCGCAAAGAGTTTGGGGGCGGGACGGGAGGAAGACGCGCGGGAATATTACTCCGCGGCGATCGTTTTTGCCCTGCCGCTTTCTCTGCTGTTGGTCTTCGCTGTGTTTGAATGGGCGGATGTCATAGTGGCGCTGCTCGGAGCGAACGGAGTTGCGGCAAATCTCGCTTTTGACGCGGCGGAGTACTTGAAAGGCTTTTCTTTCGGTATTCCCTTGTTGATGATTTTACCCATGCAGATTGCCGTCTTTTTTCTGGAGGGACGCGCAAAATGCGCCATTCGGGCTATTTTGGCGCAGACGGCGGTCAACATTGTCGGCGCCTTTGCCAACGCCATTTATTTTGAAGGCGGAATGTTCGGCATGGGGCTTTTGATGACTGTTTGCTATTTCGTTTCCTTTTGTATCATGGCGGAAGGGATAAGGGAAAGTTGTATTCGCTTTGTCTTGCGTCCTCTCCGTCGGCGATGGATTTTGCCGGTTCTTCGCATTGGCTTGCCTTCGGCTATTGACCGATTTTACAAATCCACTCAAATGTTTGTCATAAACCGCGTGTTGCTGTTGGTTGCCCCCGGCGCGGCGATAGCCGCTTTCGCCGACATCAACGCGCTGAACAACGTTTTTAACCCTATCGTAATGGGGTTAAGCGCAACGACTCTTACCATGGCGGGGGTTTTTACGGGGGAACACGATAAAAACTCTTTAGACGCTCTTTTGCGGATAGCGATAAAATATTCGCTGGTGGCGACGTTGCCTGTGGCGCTCTTTACGACCTTGGCAGCCCCTCAAATTATCGGGCTTTTTGTGACCGAGGAAGGGGAGGCGTTTAACGCGGCCGTTCGCGCTCTCAGCATTTACATTTGGTACCTTCCGCTTCGCGCGGTAAACAATGTGCTGCAAAAGTATTATCTCGGCATAAACGCCATGAAGATGACGTATCTTACGTCTTTATTGGACAATTTTCTTTTCGTATGCCTATTGTCCGCAGCGTTGGGGTATTGTTTCGGAGCGGACGGGAAAAGCCCGCCGCGGACGTATTTGCAATTCCCGAAACTTACTACGGCAAGGAAACGCCATATAGCTCAGGTTATGAAATTCGCTGCCCGTTAAAGGATTTTTTGAGGAAGGTAAAAGAATATAATTCATCGGTTGCGCCTTTCCTCGCCGCGTTTACCGGGAAAGCCATAGCGGATTCCTACGAATGGGACGGAACGCCTATTCGCTTTATGGTGTCGGCAAACATGAGAAAGTATTACGATACCAATACCATGATGAATTTTTCGGACGCCACATTTCTTTCATACGACAAAACTTTGGCGGCGCTTCCTATGGAGGAGCAGACCGCGCGACTCAGGCGGGAATTTAAGAAACAGTTGACCAAGGAGCACTTTGACCCGATTATCGCCCAAAAGACGCGGTTTGTTCGCGGATTTTCCGATCAGGACGTGTCTGTTGCGGAGTGGAATCGTCGCTTCACACAGCAGCCCGGCGAAGGCGTGAAACCGCCTATGACGGTTGCTCTGACATATCCGGGCAGCTTGGATATGCCCAAAGAATACGCTCCCCTTCTGAAAGAAGTCACAAGATCCCTCTGCTCCCTCGGAGTGAACGTATCTTTTTGCGTTTTCGTTTCCACTTATGGGGATACGATGTATATTCGTTCTTGTCAGCGTTTTGATTCCGACGCCGTTATGGAGCGTATTTTAAAGAGTCTTTTAAACGCGGGACTGTCCGCAAAAATGACCGCATTGGAGCGGTACTACGGAAATCGCATAATCGCCGACCGTTTGCAACATATATAAGGAGTGTGGTAAAATGTCAACGCAAAGTAAAAAAGAATATTTGGTTTCGATTGTTACCCCGTTTCACAACGTAGATATGAGGCTTTTCCGCAAGGGATACGAGTCTCTTATAAATCAAACCATTGGTTTTTCCAATATACAATGGATTGTGGTGCTTCACAACACGGAACCGAGCATTTGCGAGGCGGTTCACCAACTGCTTGACTGTCACGAGAATGTCATAGTAAAAGAGTTAAACAACGACGTTCATACTCCGTCAAGCCCCAGAAACTGCGGAATGAAACTGGCGACGGCTCCTTATCTCGGATTTTTGGACGCCGACGACCAACTGGTTATTATGTTGGAACCGATGGAAGGGCGTAATGAAAATAATGTATTTTCGCCGGATGTTACAAAAAAAATAGCGGCATTCTTAGACGCCGC
>JAFXOC010000201.1 GCA_017529085.1 Selenomonadaceae bacterium
GTCCTCCCGGGCGCGAGGCTTATCCGGGCGATGTTTTCTACTTACATTCCCGTTTGCTCGAGCGCGCCGCAAAACTTTCCGACGATATGGGCGCAGGTTCTATTACCGCGCTTCCTATTATCGAAACTCTTGCGGGCGACGTTTCCGCGTACATTCCGACGAACGTTATCTCCATAACCGACGGTCAGATTATGCTTGAAACGGATGCTTTCTATTCGGGTATTCGCCCCGCTATCAGCGTCGGTTTGTCAGTTTCCCGCGTTGGCGGTTCGGCGCAGATAAAGGCTATGAAACAGGTTGCGGGCACTATGCGTCTTGATCTTGCCCAGTACCGCGAACTTGCGGCTTTCGCTCAGTTCGGTTCCGATCTCGACAAAGCCACAAAAGCTCAATTAGACCGCGGCGCGCGAATGGTTGAGACTTTGAAGCAAGCGCAGTATTCGCCGCTCCCCGTTGAAGATCAGGTGCTTACAATCTTTACGGCTGTTCGCGGACATTTGGCGGATATACCCGTGGAAAAAGTCGTTGATTTCCACAGAGATTTCATTAAATTTATGCACAGCGAGCATCCCGAAATCGGTCAAAGAATCGCTGCCGAAAAGAAACTTGACGACGCTTTGGAGGCGGATATCACGAAAGCTATCGGCGCATTTAAAGACACTCTAACCTACAAAACGGCATAGAGGTGATGGATTTTGGCCAGCTTACAAGACATAAGAAGGCGCATCAAAAGCGTCAAGAATATACAGCAAATTACAAATGCGATGAACATGGTGGCGACAAGCCGCCTTCGCCGCGCTAAAGAAGCCGCTCTCAACAATAAGCCCTATGCGGAAAAAACCAGAGAAGTCATAACGGAAATCGCCGCGAACGCTAAAGGCGTTAAACATCCTTTGCTTGAAGTACGAGAAGAAGGCAAGAAACTTCTTTTGGTCTTGGCTGCGGATAAGGGACTTGCGGGAGCGTATTCAAGCAACGTGATGAAGGAAACTCTGACTCATATTGAGGATAAGGCGAACACGGAAATAGTTGCGGTCGGTAGAAAGTCCAACGAATATTTCAAAAATCGCGGCTATAACGTCGTTGAATCCTTTACCGGCGTCAGCGAGCGTCCTAAATACGAGAACGCGAAGGAAATAGCCGATTATGTTATTTCCAAATTCAAAGAGGGCGAAGTAAAAGAAGTCGTCATGATTTATTCTCGCTTTGTATCCGCTATAACCTGCATACCCGAACCCGTTCGGCTGCTTCCATTTACAAGCGATGAAAAGGAAGAAGCGGAGCAGACTTTAAATAGGGAGTACATCTATGAGCCTTCCGCCGAAGAAGTGCTTGCGGCTTTGCTACCTCAATATCTGGTGACGGTCATTTATGCGGCGATGCTTCAAGCGGCGGCGAGCGAATTAAGCTCAAGAATGAACGCCATGAGCAACGCGACGGATAATGCGGGCGAACTCATCGCAAAACTCGATCTCCACTATAATAAGGTGCGTCAAGCGGGCATCACCAACGAGATTAACGAAATTGTGGGCGGCGCCAACGCTCTTGCCTAACGCATCAAATACGAAGGAGGTTTACCATTGGCAAAAGGAAAAGTCGTACAGGTCATAGGGCCTGTCGTAGATATTGAA
>JAFXOC010000202.1 GCA_017529085.1 Selenomonadaceae bacterium
AACCCGATATTGACTTTATAGGCGAACATTTGACGCATTATCTTGCGATTATTTAAAGTTTCGGGTTCGTTGGGATTTGCGGCTATAAAGGTTATAAAGCTATAATCATCACGAGCATAGCCGGAGCAACCGTTGTTGTAATTGTAAGAGGTAGAGTTAAACGAGTGGCAACTTGTGAGCGTATCGCCGCGCCTATCGTCTTTTGGATTGCTCATCGTTAGGAAATGCGCCGGATTAAGGCTTACGAATAATTTAAAATCAATTTTCTTTGAAGAAAGTTCATCGGCGAATTGGGCGTATAACTTTTGGAATCTGCTACCTGCGGCATCATCGGTTACATTGAGTGAATCGCATATTGCCTTAAATATGCGACTTCTCTTTTTGCGTGGAGCGTAAGCGTCCGGCGAAATTTCTTTTATAGCTTCTATTGCCGAAGTCGGGTCGTTGTCGGGCTTGCTAAAGAATGTTATGGCTCTTTCAACCAATTTCGTAAAATCATAAGAGACATTGTAGCAAGCGGGAAAAAGTATATCGTTCGCAAGGCTCTCAACTCGGTCATAATCCGGCTGATGGGTACGAGTGCCGTTAATGATTAAAGCGTCAAGTTCTTCGTTCCAATCGGGGGATTTGCGGAAAAGTTCGCGAAGATCCATTTTTGCGAAATAATTATCTTTTGCAAGGCGTTCGATGAATTTGTCCGATATATCGTCCAATACCGAATATTGGCGAGTATGTCTGCGATAATCGCTGATAGCTTGGCGAATATTTTGTTCATTGAGTATAATTTTGTCTTCCTTATTCATGATTTTTCCTCCAATTTTTTGTACTAAAAAGGGGCAGACCTAAGCCTGTCCCCCTAGATAAACCAACATTTTCACTTATTCTTTCCCTGAAGTTTTTCAATACCCCAACGGGCTAAGACTTCCAATGCTTCCACCACCAATTTAATCCAAATTATCTTGTCGTTCATACAAAAACCATCTCCTTTCTATGAGGCGTAACATTTACCATTTTATTATCCGTAAAGGGCAACAAGGCTTTCGGCGAGGGCAACGCCAATATTTCGCCGCCGATGCGTTCAAGTTCTGTTGCTCTTTCGTAGTCATCCGCATTTTGAGAAGCCGCAGTTACAGCGTTAAGTAAGCCATAACGAGAACAATCGCCGCCTTTGAATAATTGACGCAAAATATCGCCTTGCTCCGTTTCGGTAAGAGAAAATCTATCCGCTAGACGTTCCACCTCCTCCATAGGATTATGCTCGAACGGAATTTCCATAGCTTCCTGCAAGCGGTTTACCGTGAGCATAAATTTATTTTTGTCCACGGCAGTTCTTACAGTATCTTGAACCTTCATAAAAAATGCTTTATCGTCCTGCGCCAAAGTTTCGTCGCTGTAAATTTCGTAGGCAGTATCATAGTTTTCAACTTGTTTTCCAATATGACGCTTCTTTTGCGAAAAATCCTTGCAAATAAGACCATTTTTGCAGACTAAACGGAAAATCATAGGCTCAACCGTTAAATGCCCTAAGCCAACCTCACTATTGCTAATTACAAAACCCGCTTGCACAACATCACCCACGACCACCTCGGCTTTCATCTTTTTATTCATGACTTTCAAATAGAGATGCGCTTCCGTAACTTCACAAGACTCGATTATTGCGCCTTTCATCTCGTGAATTATAGGCAGTACCGCCGCGCAAAGTTCTAAGTTATCCAAACGGCGATAGCGGTCAGATAAAAATGCTCTAACATTTCCGTCCATAACGCGAAGCATTCTTCTTGCCGGAGTTTGTTCCAACCAATTATTGACATTTTCATTAAGCAAAGACGGTGCTTCCGCTTGCATACGCTGATAGTATTTTAGCGGAATACCAAGTCTTGATGCTATCTGTTGATGGGCGAGAGGATTGATGCCGAAATCCATAGTTTTATTGCCGCTTTCAAAAGTTATGCGAGATTCGTTATTTTCAGTCTTAAATTGCAACTGTCTTGTATCGGCGATAAAATCCGCTCTTGAGTTTCTTTGTCGCTCTAGTTCTTGCCCCAACTGTTCCAAAGTTTTTCCTTGTTTCATTGTAATCTTTCCTTTCGTACAAAAATTTCCAATTCATATTGGACGCTAAAAAAGCGCAGGCCGTCTGACCTGCGCTTTTTGCTTGCTCACTATTATAGTATATAATCAAAATTTTCAACTTTTACAAACCATTATCTTTGCCCTTTGTTATAAAGAATCATACCGTCTTTTATCCTTTTTATTTTAGCCTTTGTAGCTTTAATTCCGCCAAATGTTGTTGCTTCCACATCGTCAACAATATCACCGATAGTTTCAATTATATCTTTCTTCGGCGGAACAAACAAGTGACTTATATAATCTTTTTTCATCAGACCAACCTCCCGTATTTTTCGTTATATGAATGTCAAAACATACACCCTATATTTTGGAACTATTGCAAAAGACTTAACACGCCGCCGGCGCTTTGATTTGCTTGGGAAAGCATAGCCTGCGCGGCTTGCTTTAATATGTTGTTTTTCGTATAATTCATCATCTCTTTTGCCATATCTGCGTCACGAATTACGCTTTCGGAGGATATTGTGTTTTCAAGTCTGGCTACTAAGTTTTCAATAGTCTCCGTCAGCCTCATTTGATACGCTCCCATACGCGTGTTTTCATTTAATGCGTATTCAACCGCGAAATCTAATTTTTCAAGAGCTTCCCTCGCTTTTTCAAGCGGGTCTACCGCCGCATCCTCCAAGCCCATAGCTTTGGTCCTCATATCGTTAATACTAATCCAAAGGCGTTGGTTTGCTTTTGGACCGGTATGAATGACTAACGGCTTCCTTTCGGATTTAATCTTTTCCTGATATTCAACTATTTTTGTGGTTTCATGGGGAATATTATGCGTACGGTAAGAAGTCACGGTTTCTTCGTGAGGTACAAGAACTTTGCGGGTTTTGGTTACAGTTGTTTCGTGGGGCACAAGCACTTTGCGGGTTTTGGTGACGGTTGTTTCGTGAGGTACTTTAACCGTACGCGTGCGCATCTCGGTAACTTCTTCTTCCACTTCGTCCATGGGAATTATACCGTTTACGCCTTTACCGATTTTTTCTGCCCTCGAATCGTTGACGGTTATATCAAGCGTAGAATTTTTTACTGAAATACCGTAGGCGTAAGGTTCGCCTTTGTCGCCACGTTCGCTGTCGCCGCCCGTGCCAATGCCTGCGCCTCTGTCTGTTACGGCTTTTACAGTGGAATTTTCCACTGTTATATCGCCGACAGTCGTAATAGAACCTCTAAAAGTTCCGCCGCCTCCGATGGCTGCGCCCGTTCCGGATGGATTTTCCCAACCTTCATGCGCTATATGTGTATTTTGTAAATCTAAATTAGAATCAAGTATATAGATGTATCCGGTTGAACTGCTTTTATCGCCATTAGCACAACCGCTACCTATACAAGCTCCATCATCACAATGCGCTTTAATAATCGCATTGTGAATGGTTATATTCCCGGTTGTACTGTCACTTCCACCGCCTATGCAAGCGCCACCACCACCAACAAGCAAATTAAAGGAACCGCCGTTAATGGCTATGTTGCCAATAGTGCCATTTTGACCTGCGCCAATTACGGCTCCCGAAGCATTTCCCCAGGGGCATGAATCCACGTCAATATAACTATACTCGGTGTAATTAGAAGACGTGCTAAATCTTCCACTGTTGATGATAATATCTGCCGAGCTTTTTTCTGAAGAATCCGAGCCGATAAAAGCACCACCTGAGCCGACTATATGCATAACTCGTTTTTCGTTAAAATCAATAGAGCCGTTTCCTTCAATAGTAAGTCCTTTGCCAACATTGATGAA
>JAFXOC010000203.1 GCA_017529085.1 Selenomonadaceae bacterium
AGGATAAGAGCGAGTTTGCCTTTGCGGTAGGCATTGGAGCGGTTTTGCTCTTTATGCTTTTGGTGTATAAGGTTCCGGGCATCATAGCGGACGTTGCGCTTATGGCGTATACGATGTTGCTTTTATTCGTGCTTAAAATGCTGGACGCTACGTTGACTTTGCCGGGTGTTGCGGGAATTATTCTATCCATAGGTATGGCGGTCGATGCGAATGTCTTGATATTTGAACATTTTAAAGAAGAATACAGAACGGGCAAAAGCCTTCGACTCGCTATGGACGCAGGATTTAACCGCGCCTTTACCACTATTTTCGACTCGAACATAACGACTATTATAGCCGCCGCCGTGCTGTTTTTCCTAGGCACCGGCACTATTCGCGGATTTGCCATTACTTTGGGACTCGGTGTTTTTTTAAGCATGTTTACTGCGATAACTTTGACCCAGTATATGCTTAAAGAACTCATTGCAGCGAGACTATTTACCAATGTTTCGCTATACGGTACGGACGACGTGATTTTTTCGGGAAAGGGAGTGACGAAGAGTGAATAAGTTTGACATAGCTTCAAGAGGTAAGCTGTGGTTCATAATATCGGCTCTTATCATAATCCCGGGACTTATCTGCATAGGCGTTAAAGGCTTTAACTTCGGCATAGATTTCACCGGCGGTACGATTATAGATTTAAAGTTTGAAAATCCCGTAACCGTTTCTGCCGTGCGCGACGCTATTAAACCTTACGGATTGGACGGCGCAACCATTCAGCTTGCGGGGAGCGATTCCGATATCGCTTCGTCTGAATCCGTCATGATTCGCACCGCAGATATGGAAGAAGAACAGCGTAAGGAGGTAATGGCGGGCATTAAAGCTAATGTCGGCGATTATCAAGTAATGCGGGAGGAAAAAGTCGGGGCGGTTATCGGTTCGGAGCTTATCTTAAACGCCGTGGAAGCGCTTGTGGTGTCTTGGCTTTTAATTATCGCCTACGTTGCGTATAGATTCGAGTGGCGTTTCGGCGTATCTGCCGTGCTTGCGCTTATACACGATATTATCATAGTTTTGGTTGTGTTTTCCCTGACAGGTCGGCAGGTTGATTCTTCCTTTGTTGCGGCGTTGCTTACGATTGTCGGTTATTCCATAAATGATACCATCGTTATATTTGACCGTATCAGGGAAAATCTGCGGTTGCATTTTTCGAAAAACGGCAATATATACGAGCTTGTGAACAAAAGCATATATCAGACCCTTCGCCGTTCGTTGTATACGGTTTTTACAGTATTGTTTACTACTTTTGCGCTATATGTTTTTGGCGGCGAAACCACGAAGGATTTCGCTTTTGCGCTTCTTGTGGGTTTTGCAAGCGGATGCTATTCGTCAATCTTTATCGCCAGCCCGCTTTGGATTTACTTTAAAAATCGGGACGAAAAAAAGAAACGGGTTAAGTAGAGGGAGGAAAAAATTTGGACAAACCTAAGTTTGCCTCGGTCGTTTTTTCTGCTTTTGCATTACTCTTTTTTTTGGGGAACGGGCTTATTCCCATAAGCGACCCCGTCGAAGTCAACTACGCCATGACAGCCAAGGAAATGTTGGAGTCGGGGGACTACGTATCGCCGCGTATTTACGGTAATCCGTGGTTCGATAAACCGGTGTTCTTTTATTGGGAGATATTGGCGGCGTTCAAGTTTATAGGAATAACGGATTTTGCCGCAAGATTTTTCCCCGCGCTTATGTCGCTGTTGGGACTTTTCTTGATTTATATATTCGCGGGAATTTTGTACGGGAAAAGAATCGGCATCTATTCCGTGATTATCCTTGGTACATCTTTGATTTATTGGTGTTTATCGAAACTCATAATCACCGATACAACGCTGTTTTTCTTTATGAACGGAACTCTTGCCGCATTTTATCTGGCGTACAGCCAAAACAAACCGAAATTATATTATCTTGCCTATTTATTTGCGGGGCTGTCGGTTTTAACGAAAGGTCCCGTAGGATTAGCGGTGCCGGGAGCGATTATACTTCTGTTCTTGCTCTGGGATAAAAACATAAAAGCCTTGCTAAAGATGAAATTATTAAGCGGGCTTGCGCTTTTTCTCCTTGTCTGCGCACCTTGGTACATAGCTATGACGAACTTGCACGGCGACGCTTTTATAGATACGTTTTTAGGCGTGCATAATTATTTGAGGGCGACGGTTTCGGAACATCCCAAATGGGACGTTTGGTATTATTATACGGGCATATTTTTTATAGGCGCGTTCCCGTGGTGCTTCGCGCCGATAGCGGCGTTATATAGAATAATAAAGGCTAAGGATTTTTCGCTTACGAGAGAGCAAAAGTTTTTGCTTGTGTGGGCTATTTTTATTCCTGTTCTGTTTCAGTGTATGGCGACGAAATATCCCACATATTCTTTCCCAGCCTTTTTTCCCGTTGCTATTTTGATTGCGCTCTTTTTAAAGGATAGGGAAAAACTGTTTAAATGGGTTGCTATTTTTGGATTTATTTTGTCTGTTGTCGTTATCTCCTTTATAACGGTAAAAGGAGAGGAAAACGGACATTTTGCGGGTAAACCCATAGGTATGTATCTTAAAGATCACGCAACAAAGGACGATGTTATTTTAAGCATGGGCGATTACCGCGCCTCTATTCCGTTTTATAGCGGAAAAACAATGTACCAACTGGATAAAAAGGAGCATATCGAAGAAAGGGAAAACAAAGGCTTGGATTGGTCAAAGAAACAAGTCATGCCTTTTATTTCTTACGATGAAATACCTTGGGACAAACCGATTTATTTAGTTGTCGAAGAGCATAAAGTAAGGGAATTTGACAAGCTGAAAAATCCCAAAGAATGGAAGCTTATTATGACTTCCACAGAAAAGGATAAGGTTATTTGGTTGTATAAAAGAGATAATTTTAAATAAGCGTAATGTGATTATTTACTAGACCACTTCCCTACTCTTTTTTTTGGACGCTCTAACCTCAAGATAGCGCAAAAAATCCCTCCTTATAAAGAAGGAGGGATTTTTTCAAAACATCAGATACGAGAT
>JAFXOC010000204.1 GCA_017529085.1 Selenomonadaceae bacterium
ACCGGATCCGTTAAGAATGTGAGGCTATGTATGAAAAAAACATTTTTATTAACGCTTGTCGCAATAATTTGTATAGGTATTAACATTTGCGACGCTTGCGGACAAAACAAAATCGAAAAAGCCGTTGCATGGGCGATAGAAATTGCGAAAGACAACACGCACGGCTATTCGCAAGGCGCGGAAAACGCAACGAAAAATCATCCTTATACAGGCTCAAGAGAAGGCCCCGATTACGATTGTTCCGCCTTGGTGTACCACGCTTTGGATCACGCGGGTTTTGACATTATCGCCGCTTGGCGGAAAAATCCTTCTTTTATGAAACTATACAACGGTAAACAGGAAACGGGCGATTCCGATACCATTTGGACAGACTTAAAAGTTATCGGCGGATTTGCCAAATATAACTGGAACGACGTGAAGAACTGCTTAAAAAGAGGAGATATTCTCTGCGATCCCAAGCATCATGTGGCGATATACATCGGAAACGGAAAGACCGTCGAAGCAAGAGGAGTGAATAACCCCAAAGGCGGAGATTGGAGAACCGGCGATCAAGGCGGTGAAATTGATATTTACAGCGCGTACGGAAGAAGCTGGAAAGAAGTATATCGTTATGTGGGGAAATAGAGTATTGCTGTTTCTTATCGCTTAACTTCCTATATTTGGCAACTGCCAATTAATCGGCTCTTGTCCGGTTGATTTTAAAAATTCGTTGACCCGAGAAAACGGGCGGCTGCCGAAAAAGCCGCGAAATGCGGAAAGTGGGCTTGGATGAGGCGATTCTACGATAAAATGTCGCTTGTTTGTTATAAGGGCTTTTTTACGCCTTGCAGGACTGCCCCAAAGTATAAAAGCCACAGGTTTTTCCCGTTCGTTCAAAAGGGAAATTATCTTATCGGTAAAAATTTCCCAACCTTTGCCTTGATGTGAGAAAGCGGCGTGTTCCCTGACGGTTAGTACGGCGTTTAAAAGCAACACTCCTTGCTCTGCCCAAGGTTTAAGACAACCGTTGTCGGGGACCGTGCAGCCAATATCGCTGGCTAATTCTTTAAAAATATTTATCAGGGAAGGCGGCGGCGTTGCGCCGGGTTGCACGGAAAAACTGAGTCCGTGCGCCTGATTTGGCTCATGGTAAGGGTCTTGCCCCAAAATTACCACTTTCGTATCTTCGTAACTGCTGTAATGCAAAGCGTTAAAAATGGCGTACATATCCGGATATATGCGGCGAGTATGATATTCGTTAATGAGGAACTTTCTAAGCTCTAAGTAATAGGGTTTGGAAAGTTCTTCGTTTAAGTAATCCGCCCAATCGTTATGAAAAATTTCCAATCGTTTCAATCCAGAAAGCAACATTCCAACAACAACCGGTATAATAATGACGAGTATCGTCAAAACGGCGCTGACACCCGCAAGGGCGCCAATGCCATCACCCCATCCAAACCATGTGATAATCTGTTGCATGATTTGAAAAAGAATTTATTGGATTGCACTTATTTTTTGTATACCCAATTCGAGTTCTTCCATTGCTTTTTTCTTACGATAGTTGGAAATAATAGAATCATCTTGTATAACAGCCTTCATACTAT
>JAFXOC010000205.1 GCA_017529085.1 Selenomonadaceae bacterium
ATGGCGCACAAAGTTTCAGGTGTTGTCCGGCGCAGATGAATTGGGTATGATGATGCTGTCCCGAGCCGTTTTGGGTATGAAAAATGAAATTCCCTTTGTGCATATTGTATATAATGACGGAGTAGGGAAAAATACCATACCCGCTTATTGCTTTGAGAGTCTTGAAAATGAAATGAAGGGCGCAATTTTGGCCTGCGGTGCCATGGAAGTGCCGGATCCCGCCAGAGCGGATACGGTGCTTTTGATAAACACTTTTTTGAGCGGCAAAACCTTTTCGGCTAACGATTTAAAGAAAAACAAAGCGGGAAAAAAGCCAAACGCCAGCACGGAAGCCTTTATGAGGAAACTTCGCGACTCTGTTCAAAAAGGCTATCCCGTTGCGGTTGGAGATATTTCGTTTTCGAACGGTTCCGATAACGATTTAATGGAAGCCATGCGGCGCGAGAACTTACAGTATAAGATAAAGGCGTACGGCGGTTGGAACACAGCCACAAATACGTTGGGATTTTTAATGGGCGAAATGTTCTTGGTAAATTTCATGCCCGAAACAACAAGAAACGAACTTATGACCAGACGTTATTTGGACGAATGGGCGTATCAATCAAACTTGCGTCAAGACCTCTTAGGGACGCTTTCAACGTTGCCCGGAAAAACGGATTCTTCGGGATTTATAACCGGAGAAAAGAAACAAGCGGCGGAAGATTATCTGACGAAAAAAATGCGAGAATTTGCAAAAGAACGCCTTTCATTACCTCAAGGACTTTCATTAGATAAATTAAGAGTCACATTGCCGTGGAAACGAGCGTTCGAGTGTAAAATAGAATTTTAAACACGGAGGAACAAGATGCTTAAAGATATGCTTTCGATTCACGAACTTAGCGTGGACGAAGTTGAGGAGATACTAAGGCTTGCGGCGGAACTAAAGTCTATGCAAAAGACAGGGGTGCCGCATGAGTGGCTGAAAGGGAAGTCGCTCGGGATGATTTTTGAGAAATCTTCCACCAGGACAAGGGTTTCCTTTGAAGTTGGAATGTATCAGCTTGGCGGTCAGGCGTTGTTTTTGTCCAATCGGGATTTACAGCTTGGACGGGGAGAGCCGATAAAAGATACGGCTAGGGTGCTTTCGCGTTATTTGGACGGGATTATGATAAGGACTTTCGGTCACGAACGGGCGGAGGAGCTTGCGAAATATGCGACCATACCCGTTATAAACGCGCTTACCGATTTGCTTCACCCTTGTCAGGTCTTGACGGATTTACTTACTATAAGGGAACATAAAGGTAAAAATTTAAAAAATCTAAAAATGGCGTACGTGGGCGACGGCAACAATATGACCCATTCCTTTTTGTACGGCGCGGCGAAAACGGGCATGACTCTTTCGGTGGCGACTCCGAAAGATTATGCGCCGAAGGATTTTGTAGTGAAGAACGCCTTAGAGGACGCAAAGGAAACCGGAGCCGTTATAGAAATCATGGAAGACCCGGCAAAAGCAGTCGAAGGCGCGGACGTGGTTGTAACGGACACGTGGGCAAGCATGGGGCAAGAAGCGGAGCACGACGAGCGAAAAAAGATTTTTGCGCCTTACCAAGTGAACGATGAACTTCTTTCACATGCAGATAAACGGGCTATCGTCATGCACTGTCTACCGGCGTATAGAGGCGAAGAAATAACCGAGGAAGTCTTTGAGAAAAACGCCGACG
>JAFXOC010000206.1 GCA_017529085.1 Selenomonadaceae bacterium
ATGTTTAAACCGTTATTTTTCTTTTCATTTTCCGCCATAAATAAGCTCCTTTCTTTTACCAATACTTACACATGGAAGATCGTTATATGTAGATTATCATTTTTCGTTTTATTTAACAATGCAAGTTCCAGAACGTCACACTTCTGGAAAGTCAGAGAATAAAAAACGGACCCGACATAATTGCCGAGTCCGTTTTTTTATCTTTTTACTTCTTATTGCCGTTTTCATTCAGCTTCTTATAAGGATAAATCTTTGTTCCCTTAATGGAAGCGTCCAAAGTCAAACCTTTTTTCGTCATCTGATATACCCAAACGCCCTTTGCAGCCATGGACGCGCCTTCAACCGAATCGCCCGTTTTGCCGTCTCTGGCACCTGCTTCCGCGGAGGACGCAAATTTTATATCGCCCGAGATAAAGGATTTCCACGCCGTTTCAGTGCTTATCACGAAAATCAAATCATACTCTTTCACGCCAAGTCCAATTCCAATGCCCATTTCATTCATTCTCATATAGACTTTTTCGCCGGTAGCGTTGTTTACTGCAAGTCCTCTACCGTGAGCGTCGCCCAATATGCCAAGTTTCATTCCCGTATTGCTTAAAGTTGCGTAAGCGTACGCTTTCGGAACAATTCTCCTTGCCGCCGGAACTTTTTCATAGAGGTTCTCCAAGGCTTTAGCGGAAAGTTCGTCAATCTCCTTTTTCTCCTTAGCAATTTTTGCTTGTTCCTTCGCTATTTTCGCCTGTTGTTTTGCAATCTTTGCCTGTTCCTTGTCGGTTTTGTCCGAATCAGCCGCAAAAGCAAAGTTTGTCATAAAACAAAGCATAAGCACTGTAATTAACCACACCGCAGTTTTTTTCATAAGTATTCGCCTCCTAAATAAGAAACCTTCATTTATTCTTCAATAATAGGTTTTTTACCCGTTAGTTTTATTGAAATCCACACAACTATTACATAGAGCACCGGGATTAGGAAAATTCCGAGGCAGGTTGCAAAGAGCATTCCGCCAACAACCGCAGTACCCATACTGTTTCTCGCCGCAGCTCCCGCGCCGTGCGCCATGGCAAGCGGCAAACAGCCGATGATAAACGCCAAAGATGTCATAATGATTGGACGCAGACGCAAACCCGCAGCTTCTATCGCCGCTTTTACCGGCTCCATACCCTGATCCACGCGGACTTTTGCAAATTCCACGATAAGGATTGCGTTTTTCGCCGCCAAGCCCATTATCATAATAACGCCAATCTGCATATAAACGCTGTTTTGGAGCCCCGGATTAAGGTGTCCGAAACTTGCTTCCAGCATTAAGAGCGCGTACTGCGAGAAGAATGCGCCGAAAAGTCCCGTAGGTATGGTCAAAAGTACGGCAAAGGGAACGCTCCAACTTTCGTAAAGCGCAGCCAAGCAGAGGAACACAAAGACTAACGCAAGCGCCATAATTTGTCCCGTTGAACCAGAGGATTTCTTTTCCTCGCGGCTCTGCCCCGACCATTCTATTGTAAATCCTGCGGGCGCGGTTTGACGCACAACTTCTTCCATTGCGGCGATAGCTTGCCCTGAACTGTATCCTTCGGCGATGCCGCCTTGAATACTTACGCTTCTCGTGCCGTTGAAACGGGAAATTATAGAAGTCGAAGTGGAAAGTTTAGGCGTAAGCACGCTGTCAAGGGGTACCATTGAACCTTCGACGTTTCGTACATAATTAAACTTTAACGCTTCTTTCTCGCTTCTGTATTGAGCGTCCGATTGCATAATAACTTTATATGTGCGCCCGAACTGAACGAAATCGTTTACCTGGGCGCCGCCGTAGTTGACTTGCAACGCCGTGAACACGTCAGAAAGATCCACGCCTAATTGTTTTACTTTCTCTCTGTTTACATCGAATCTACAGATAGGCGAGTCTATCGAATATGTAGTATAAACGTTCATGAGCTCGGGACGTTTGTTTGCCGCCGCCAAAATTTCTTTGGTGATGGTATCTAATTCCTTGTCGTTATGCCCCGTCATATCCAAAAGTTCCATGCTCCAACCGCCGACCATACCAAGACCGGGGAGAGCGGGAGTAGTAAACGCCATAACGGTGGCTTCGGGATGTTTTAACCCCAACATATTCGCTTTATCCACAATGGAGGCTATGGCAAGCTCGGAAGAAGTGCGTTCCCCCCAAGAATCAAGTCCTATAAAAATAGTGCCGCTGTTAGACTTAAAGCCTGAAGAAAGCACATCGTAACCCGCTATTTTCATAATGTTCTTTACGCCCGTAAGTTCCGAAAGCTCCTTGCTTACCGCATCCATCGTTTCGTATGTACGGTTTAAAGACGTTCCGTCCGGCATAGTAACCGAGGCTACGAAATAGCCCAAATCTTCATCGGGGACGAAAGTCGATGGCAAGAGCTTAAAAAATACTCCCGCCAAAGCGCAGATAACGAGAAGAGACGCTACGCCGGTTTTCGCATGGCGGATAAACCAAGCCACCGCGCCGGTATAACGGTTTTGAGTACGCTCGAACCAATCGTTGAAACTGTCGAAGAAACGATCCAAAATATTTTTCTTCTTTTTGGGGTTATGGGGTTTCATTAAGAGGGCGCAGAGCGCGGGAGTCAGCGTTAAAGCGATAAAAGCGGAAAGCGCCATAGACACCGCTATAGTAAGAGCAAACTGACGATAAAGCACGCCCGTTGTGCCGCCCAAGAATGCGCAAGGAATAAACACCGCAGACAAAACGAAGGCGATAGCCACAACGGGACCTTGCACTTCGTCCATAGCTTTTTCCGTGGCTTCCACAGGACCCAAGCCGTCCTTTTTCATGTGAGTTTCCACGTTTTCTATAACGACTATGGCGTCATCGACAACAAGACCAATGGCAAGCACCATAGCAAAAAGCGTCAGCGTGTTGATTGTAAATCCCAAAGCCACGAAACTTGCAAACGTACCCACCAACGATACGGGAATCGCCAGCACCGGGATAAGGGTTGCGCGCCAACTTTGGAGAAAGAGGAACACAATGATGATAACAAGCATTAAAGCTTCTTTGAAGGTATTTACAACTTCGCCGATGGATTCGTCGATATATTCGGTGTTGTCTATGATAGTTTTATAAACTAAATCGTCCGGGAAATTTTTCGACGCTTCTTCGAGCACTTTTTTTACTTCCGCAACTGTTTCCATAGCGTTGGCGTCGTCGGTGAGCTTAATACCGAAACCTGCGCTGGGCGCGCCGTTGGTGTCGGAAATCATCGCGGTTGTTTTTGCGCCGGGTTCGACCCGTCCTACGTCTTTTATACGCACATAAGTGCCGTCGGCATTTGATTTTAAGATTACGTTTTCAAATTCCTGCGGCGTGGCAAGACGACCTTCAACCTTGCCCGTATATTGCTTCTCCTGATTCATGGGAGTCGGAAGCATTCCGATTGTTCCCGCAGGGGCTTGTACGTTTTGTTCTCTGATGGCGTTTTCAACGTCACCAACTGTTAAGCCTAAATCCGAAAGCCTGGCGGGATTTAGCCAAACACGCATAGCATAGTCAGAGCCGAAGGTAGTGACGTCACCCACGCCTTTAATGCGCTTCAAAGCGTCAACTATGTAAATTTTGGCGTAATTCATTATAAAGGTGCGCTTAAAAGTTCCGTTCGGAGAATAGAGCGAAAACATATACGCCATATCGCTCGACGCTTTTTTAGTGGTAACGCCCACCGCTTGAACAGCCGCCGGCAAGCTGGCGTTTGCTATGGAAACGTTGTTTTGAACCAAAACCGCGTCCATGTCGCTGTTCGTGCCAAGCTCGAATTTAACGCTTAATTCGTAGTTGCCCGTATCGTCGGAACTGGAATTCATGTAATTCATTCCTTGAGTTCCGTTGACTTGTTGCTCGATAACCTGCGCCACAGTTTGGTTTATAACGCTTGCGTTCGCGCCGGTATAATTCGTGTTCACCGTGACGGTCGGCTGCGTTATCTGCGGATATTGCGCGATGGGAAGATTAAGCCCGGAAATTATGCCGAGAATAAGTATAATTATGGAAATAACTATAGCAAAAATGGGGCGATGAATAAAAAATCGTGACATTTCGTCGCCTCCTTAAGATTTATCCATAACTTCCGAAGTTTCGTATACGGAAAAGCCCATTTCGTCGGGAGTTACGGTAACAACCTCAAGTTCCGCGCCGCTTTTCAAATTCGTTAAACCTTCGACAATAACGGTGTCGTTATCCGAAAGACCGCTTTCAACTATATAGTAACTTCCGACTTTTTCGCCAAGTTTTACTTTTTTGGAGACTGACTTTCCATCGTCCCCCACCACCAACACAAAGGTTTCGTCCAAAAGCTGCTGTACGGCGCGTTGAGGCACAAGAAGCGCGTTCTCCGCAACTAAACCGACAAAATGCACTTGGGTAAACATTCCGGGGAGCAAAACTCCCTGAGGATTGGGCATAAGAGCTTTGATGGTAAGAGAGCTTGATTTTTCCGATAAAGCGCGGTCTGACGTTACTATTTCTCCCGTATACGGATACTCTCTGCCGTTGCTCAAAGTGATTTTGATTTTAGGCGGTTCGTTAAAATCTTCTTCAATGTTTGCGCCCTTATCATAAGCATCAGCCAAAACATTTAAGTATTCGGTTTCGCTTATGCTAAACTGCACGAAAATGGGATCGGTGGTGCCGATGCTGACAAGATTCGTAGCGCCTGCCGTAGCGTAAGTTCCGACCGCCACATCGTCAACGGATGCTCTACCGCTCATCGGCGCATAAACTATGGTGTCGTCTAAATTTTCCTGAGCTTTTCTGACAACGGCGCGTTCCGATTCGACAGTCGCAAGATAGCCGTCTACTTCCGCGCGTTTGTTGGTGAGCAGCTGTTCTGCTATAGCTTTGTCTTTCCAAAGCAATTCATATCTCGCCAAATCTTCGCTGGCGTTTCTTAAATTGGATTCGGCTATGTGAACTTTCGCTTGCGCCTCTAATACGGCGGTTTCATATTGACGCGCGTCGATTTTATAAAGCGGCTGACCCGCTTTAATCAAATCGCCGCCATGAAAATACTTTTCAACGATGCTGCCCGATACCCTGGAATGTACCTCAACTTCGTCCCGCCCCTGCAAATGCCCGGGAAATCCGTAAGATACCGGCGTATCCTGACGCAAAACTTTCATGACATTGACTTGCGTCTTCATTGCTTGCGGCGCTTCTTCTCCGCCGCAACCCGCTATGAGTACGCTTAGCGATAGCGTAGCGATTGCAAGAAAACCGCTTGCATTTTTCCATAATCGCATATTTTATTGCTCCTTCTTTATATTTTTCTAAAATCCAAAAAAGCTGCGTTTCATTTTACTATATTTCGCTTTATAAAACAAGAGCGTTCCAGAATGTCACTCTTGATTTTTTTTTCTTTATAGGGTTAAATTAGTGTAATGTTTTAGTAAACGACAAAAATAGTTGTGATTGATTTGGCTGCCCTGCCCTTCGGGCGGGGCAGCCAAACACAAAACTTTATTTCGTTTACTGTTAAAAAAAGTAGAATGAAGGAAAAGAGTATAAAACATGAATATACTTTTTGCGGAAACTTTAAAAAAAATTCGAATGGATAAAGGACTTTCCCAACAGAATTTGGCGGAGCTAATGTATGTGACCCGTTCGACCGTCGCAAGATGGGAAAACGGAAGCAGACTGCCGGACGCTATGATGATTTTTCGGCTTTCAAAATGTCTTGACGTTGACCTCAACACATTACTTTCAGCAGCGGCGGAGAGTGACGATGCGCCAAACGTCATTATGGTGGATGACAGAAAAATGTTTCTCTCGGGCGCATTGCCAATTTTGGAAACAATAATGCCCAATGCGATAATAACGGGCTTTACAAAACCATCGGAAGCTTTGGAATACGCAAAAGCGAACAGAATTGCGCTTGCCTTTTTGGATATTGAACTTGGAAAAATGAACGGGCTTGATTTATGCGGCGAACTCATCACAATTAACCCACGCGCAAACGTGGTATATCTTACCGCATACAGCGAGTACGCTTTTGACGCGTGGAGCACCGGGGCTTGCGGTTTTCTGTTAAAACCGATTACGGAAGAGAGCGTAAGAGTGCAACTTAAAAATCTTCGGTATCCTTTCTTTTTGGGGAGTGTAGTAAATGACTGATTGGTCGGATTTGCTAAAATTTGGCTCAAACAGCGCAATTTTGACACTAATTGCGGTTGGTGTTTTAATTTCCGCTGTCATGCCCGGTGTTGACAAATGGAACAGACGCTACTTTGTAAGCCTTTTTCTTACGCTTACGCTGTGTTTAACGGTTGTGCTAATAGATTTGCTGGTATGGAAAAATCCTGATATGGCGACGGTGGAAAAAGTCTGCATATTTTTTCAGTATTTGCTCATTCCTTTGCCAATGCCTATGTTTACTACGTACTTATTGCGTATTTGCGGAGAAAAATGGCAAAATAGCGGACTTTTTCTGAGCGTCTTATCTACTTGGATTTGTTTACTCATCCTGCTTATAATCGCCCAATATACAACCTTTATGTATTATGTTACGCCCGATAACTGGTTTTTTCGAGGCGATTGGAATTTTTTGTTGATGATCGCGATGATTCTGCCCATGATTTTCAATTTAGTGGGCGTGATCCGTCGACGTAAAAAACTGTCTAAAAAATACTACGCGGCTTTTATAATTTATCTTCTGCCTTTGACAACTACCTTAATTATTCACACTTTTATTATGGTAGACCCTCTTGTTTTTTTCGGTATGGTTCTTTCTACATTTTCAATGTTCGCAATTATTCTTTACGACCAAATCGACAGGTATATGCGCCAACAAAAGGAAATAGCAAGGCAACGGGTTAGCATTATGGTGCTTCAAATGCGCCCGCATTTTATCTATAACGCCATGATGAGCATTTACTACCTCTGCGAGAAAAATCCCCAAAAAGCCCAACAGGTTACTTTGGATTTCACGGCTTATCTAAGGAGAAACTTCACCGCCATCGCAAGCGAAAATCCCGTTCCCTTTTCGGATGAATTGGAGCATACAGAGGCGTATCTGGCTATAGAACAGGTTCAATTTGAGGATAATCTTTTGGTAGAATATGATACTCCACATAAGGACTTTAACTTGCCGCCCCTAACTCTTCAACCCATCGTGGAAAATGCGGTAAAGCACGGCATGGATCCGGAATATGCGCCGCTTCAAATTTCAATTCGCACTCGTAAGACGGATTTTGGCAGTGAAATAATCGTAGAAGATAACGGTCATGGATTTATTCCTAACGAAAAAAAGGCGCCTCATACGGCGCTTTCCAACATACGTGAAAAGTTAGATACGATGTGCGGCGGAAAACTTTCGATTAAACCAAAAGAGGGAGGCGGAACCGTGATAAGAGTAATGATACCTTAAATATATCGGTTTCAATATTTTCTTCTTAATTACAAAAAAACGGCTCTACAATAAATGTTGTAGTGCGTTGCTGGAGTAACACACCACAATATTTATTGTAGAGCCAGAATAATTTGACGAACGACCCTATGTAGTAAACTACTCCCGCCTAAAGAGTCGGGAGACTTTTTGTGGGAGAGGTTAAATTTAGTTTCAATTTGATTGTTTTTTTCATAAACTAACGATAAGCTAACTCAAAAAAACCTCCCGAAACACTCGGAAGGCTGTATTTTCGTGGAGCTAGCGAGAGGAATTGAACCCCCAACCTACTGATTACAAGTCAGTTGCTCTACC
>JAFXOC010000207.1 GCA_017529085.1 Selenomonadaceae bacterium
CTTCCCGTAACTTCTCATTTTGGCTGGCGTATTCATCCGATATACGGCACATGGAAATTTCATTCCGGCGTAGACCTTGGTTATGATTATGGAACTCTCGTTATATCTTTGTTTGACGGGACGGTTATATCGGCGGGAGATTATAAAGATGGTTATGGAAATCAAGTTTTGATTTACCATTCAAATTACGATGTTTATACAAGATACGCCCATTTGCAAGCGGTTTATGTCTCGGTTGGGTCGCAGGTTAGCGGCGGTTCGTATATTGGGGAAGTCGGTTCAACTGGAAATTCCACGGGACCTCATTTACATTTTGAATATATTGTTCGAGATGCAAACGGCAATTATGTTTATACCGATCCTCTTTGTTTGTTTTAAAATTTTTCGTTAAGTTGTTGTAAAGGAGATTTTTTATGTTTAGTGTAAATGATACTAATTACTTTCTTGCTCGTTATGTGCTTTCAAACAGATTTATTCAAAAAAATAATTATGAAAATTTTGAATCAGATCGTTCAAAATGCCACGGACTTTTGACAACAAAAAACGGCAAATACATTTACGCTAGAATGATGATGACGGAGGTTTATACCATTCTTTGCGATGCTTATATTTCTTCTCTTCCCAAAGATAAGCAACAATTTATCTATATGAAGTATCGTGACGGGGCGAATCTTGTAAACATACAATTGAAACTGTGTACTTCTATAGCTCAACTTAACATTTGGAATTTACAAATTTTAAATAATCTTACCGATTACCTTTCTTTTCAATTAACGCCAAATGATATTTATTACAGAATGAAAATAATTAATTTGGTGAATGTCTTAACTAAAATAGTAGAATTTTTTGCAAGAATTGATCCCGATTACAGTATTGCCACCAAAGAATATATTTTTAGATTAAAAGACAAATATGAAGCGTATAGAGAACTTTTGGAAAAAATTGACGATACCGTAAAAAATAAATACAAATCGCCTATCAACGAAGCCGTCTGCGTAAAATTGTTATATCCCAATGAATCTGTTGAAAATCTTGCGGAAAAAATAAATATGTCGCGCGATACGTTCTTGAAGTATATTCGTTGTTTTAAAAACGACCTACTTTCGTACACATTTATTTAAAAAAAGTGGGTGGTGGTAAACCAAAACCTTTGCACTCGTAGTAGTCCGATTCGGACTACTTTTTTTTATAGATTTTCAGTTTTTTTTTATGTAAGAAAGTAATAAAATAAGAAATTTTTTAAAATTACTATGCTAAAATGTGGTTATTTGATGATTTAGAAATAATTTTGCAAATATATTGCAGAAAGGCGGTTACAAATTGAAATTTGTAAAAAAACGAATTATTGCCACGCTTTCTGCCTTATTATTTGCTACTTTGATGTTTAATAGTCCTCAACTTATTTACTTTAATAAGACTTCTTCAATTCCATTGGGTCTGTACTTGCGCATACCTGCCAATTTTATTCGCAAAGGGGATATTGTATGTTATATTCCCCCGCAAAAAGTAAGAGATGAAATAATAAGATTGACCGGCGAACCGCCTAAAGAAACTTACTTTATAAAATATGTAGGCGGATTGGAAAACGATGTATATGAAATAGATAATGAAACGAGAATGTTTGTTGTTAATGGCGAATATTGGGGATTTGCCCATGAAACAAATCATGGGGGATTGTTTATGCCAAACCATTTGGGAAAGCATATTGTCGGTAAAAATGAATTTTTGCCTATAGCGCCTAATTCGAGAAGTTTTGACGGTAGATATACGGGAACGGTTTCTTTGGATGCGATAGTTTCACGAGCAGTTCCGTTGTTGATATTCTGATTTTAAGGAGATTTTTTTAATGGAAATTAGGAATTTTAATCTGAAAGGGTATCAAAATTATGCGCCTATAGAAAATAAAATAACCGCTCTCTTGACTGAAATTTTTGCCGACCAATACTTACCTTTGATGATAGCGATAAACGAATCTGTGTTAAACGCTGTCAAATATAGTGTTGAAGGAATAGAAGAAGCGAATGTATCAATTCTTGTAAGAATTTTTTCTAAAGAACTTCGGATAACAATAAAAAGCAACACGAAATATTTTGATGCTTTTGCTTACCAAAAAAAGTTGCAAAATATTTTAGAAACGGAATCGAATTTGTCAATGAATTGGGGCGATTATATAGGCGATAAAGATACGGGACGAGGATTTTGGTATATTTTGTCTGCGGTGGATTATTTTTTGATAAATGAATTTGGCGATGAAGTTACGCTGGTTATACGAAAACCTCAATTATTTTCGGTGCAAGTTGACAGTCTTTATTATTTAATTCCTAAATTTCTTGTAATGCGGAACGGGGTGATTTATTGACACCTCAAGGAACAATAAAAATACTTATAATTTCCCCTATAGCCGAAACCGTTCAAAATTGGTTGTTTAACGCTATGGAAGAATTTAGCGTGGAATTTTATTCCAGTTTAACCGGCATAAGCGGGATAGATAAATTACAAAGTATAAAACCGGCTCTTGCCATTATTGATTCGGAACTTAGCGATATTAACGGCATGAGTTTGACCGCTATCATAAAAAATACCTTGATTGGGTCGAAAACGG
Source organism: Selenomonadaceae bacterium (assembly GCA_017529085.1). Taxonomy (GTDB): domain Bacteria; phylum Bacillota; class Negativicutes; order Selenomonadales; family Selenomonadaceae; genus RGIG9201. The sequence goes on from JAFXOC010000207.1 coordinate 2,603, forward strand.
AAATATTTCTTTTTAATTTAAATACAATGTACCCGGACATTAAAGCGGATCAAATTTGTTTTAAAGTTCAAGAAAATAATTTGCGGGATTTTCTAACTTCTCAATCAAGACTTTTCGTAGAAAAGATTGAACTTGAAAGGCGGCATGAAGATGAAATTATAAAAGCCAAGGCTTTGCAATACGAATATTTGCCGGAACAAATAGATACCGAAAATTTGCAGGTACATTATGTATTTTCACCGTATGGCGATTTATCGGGAGATGGTTGTGATTTTTGGTTAAGCGACAACGATAAAACAAAATTGTATGGGTTCTTATTTGATTGTACCGGGCATGATTTGACAAGTTTTTCTCAATGCAGCGAATTTAGAATGTTGTTAAAAAAGAATTTACGACTTAACGAAATGGGGTTATATTCCTCGCTTTCGCAAGTAGTTGAGAGTATAAATCAAGATTTGTTTATGATAGATAAAGATCCTCCCACGGCGGCGGCGATTGTGTTTTGTTTGGATATGGAAAAACGAATTTTTCACTTCGCTTCCGCCGGTATAAATGTCATCTTAAAAAAAGAAATTTCAAATTTGAATTACGAAGAAGTTATAACGCCCTCTTCGCCGTTCGGTTATGAACCGGACATTAAATATGAGGATGAATCTTTTGAATTGGATGGCATTGACGGTATTATAATTTCTTCCGATGGTTTTACGGAAGTTATGGTGAGTAATAGCGATGACTTGCCAAAGGAAAACATTGCAAAACATGACGATGTAACGGCTATTTTTATAAACATACCTGAAAGGAGTATTTCAAGATGAAATATGTAAGTATTAAAGGAACTTCGGCTATTATTAACGTTCCCGGAAGATATGATTTGTGTAATACAAGAGAGGTTGTTGCCGAAGCGGAAGTGGCGATTAACAACAAGGGTTGCAACAGCATAATCGTGGATTTTGAAGGAACTACTTATCTTGACAGTTCGGTTATTCGTGATTTGGTGAAATTAAGAAGAAAGATAAAAGCCGAAAATTTTGGCGCTAAGAACGCAAGCGGTATCGTTTTGGAAATGCTTAAACGGGCGAAATTGGAAAATTGGCTGACGGCGTAATTAAGGGGTGAATATAAATTGATTAGTGTATTCGTGCGCCCCGATAAAACGCAAATTTTACGAGCAAAGTTAAAAAGCAATACTATCACCGTAAAGGATTCAAGGGAAATTGAATCCTATTACGGTTGTTTTATAAATGACAGTGGCGCTTTGCAAGGACCTATCATAGCCGGAAGAGAGAATTATTCGGGAGGAAGCATTGAAGCGATACAAGAATTTTTTGTCGCTTTAAGAAAGCTGGTCGGCAGCAA
>JAFXOC010000208.1 GCA_017529085.1 Selenomonadaceae bacterium
TATTGCTTGTTTTATATATTCTGGATCATAGCGTTTAGATTTTGCCATGTTAATTGCTCCTCTCACTTTTTCAAATATTTTACTTTCGGTGAGAGAAATGTGTCAATTAAAATTATACAACTTCACTATGTCAGAAAATGATCCGCATTTTCAAATTGGTAATGTCACTTATGACGGAACTACGCTGACAATGGTCGAAACTGAATACGATGATGGTGAAGGTGGAACTACTTATATGGAATGGAAACCTACCGATTATTTAGCCGATAGGAGGATTTTTAGCGACACAGGTGTTCCTATATCAAGTGGCTCGACATTCACATTTAATCAAAACGGTTATGCAACTGTATATGGCGATGCGTCTGGATCTACACATACACGCCTTAAAGTAGTGTTTGTTCCGAAAAAATAGTAAAACAAACCTCCACGAGATTATCTCCCGTGGAGGTTTGTTTTTTGCGTTTGCTTTTTTGCTTTTTCTTGTATCGTGTTTTGCGTCATGTTATAATAGGAATTGAGGATTTGTAATTTATACAGGAAAGAAGAAATATAGGTGATGTAAAATGTTAATTTATACAGATACAGAACTAAAAAAATATAAAGCTGAAAATTTAGAGATTGATACGTCTTGGAACGAAAGAGATTTTGTGAAGTGCGTGAGAAAATATGTTGACAGTTCTACGGAAAAAATATTTGCCGTTAGCGGATTAAGAGGTACGGGCAAAACGGTCGGAATTTTACAAGCCGTCAACGAAAAAGATACCGCATACTTGTTGGCTCAAAAAGGCGATAATAAAACTGGGGATGATTATATTGACTTTTTGAAATCCACGGATAAAAAAATAATTGTAATAGACGAATATACTTGGATAAAAGATAGAGATGATTTAGATAGGTATTTATTGACTTCGGTGCAAAATAACAAAAGAATTGTTTTAACCGCTACCGAATCAATTTCTTTGGAATTTTTAAATTACGGCAAATTAAATCATAGGGTACAAACAGTACATACAACTATGTTTACCTACGAAGAATACTTGCGCTTATACAATAAAGAACACAGCAAAGCAAATTGTAAAGATTTTTTAATAAACGGCGGGTTATTTGACGAGTATATCTTAAAAAATTTTGATTCGGCAAAAAACTATATAGAAGAAGCGATAGTCAGCAATCACGCCGGATATTTAAAAAATGAAATGAACGAAGAAAAAGCCAGAACTTTAACCTACGCAGTATTATATAAAGCTATTTGTCCGTCTAATTTATCGAAAATACCGACTTTAAGAAAAGATCATGTGACATTGGAAAATTACTTGGAGCAGATGGGCGTAAATATTGCCTATATTCCGCAAGAAGGTGAAATTGAAAGAGTAGCCGATATATTTGAACAGGTGGGAATAATTGTCCGTATTCCCAATTTCGATAAAAACAGCGATTTAAAGGAGCAATACTATATTACAAATCCTTCTTTGAGTTGTCAGTTAATCAAGGGTGTATACGGCATAAGGGATATTGAAAACTCAATTTTGGGGCATATATTTGAATCTTGTGCAGCAGTACAACTTTTTACAAATATGTTATCCGAGCATAAAATTTATTTTTATAACAACGGAACAGAGAAAAATAATTCAGACAACAAAGAATTAGATATGGTCATTACTGATAAGAGCGAGGAATTTGCGTATTTTTTTGAATGTAAATTCACTCAAAAAGAAACGCTAAATTCAGATATAACTTTGTTGTCGGGGTATTTAGAAAATCATGAGTTTAAGGATTTTGAAATCGAAGGAAGATATTTGATATATACTGGAAAACCTGCCATAAAGAAGTACGATGTAGGAATTGTTGTTTTTTCTCCCATAGGTAGCATTTTAGATAATTATTTTGAATTTAACGAGAATATAAAAAAAATCCGTTTGTGTTCTCAAATTAAATCAAGTGACGGTGATTTTGTAACCGCTTACAAAAACCTAGATTTAGATAAAAATTTACCCGCCAAAATACGAGGACTGGAATTTGTAAGAGTAGTGATAGAAATATATGGTAGAAACGCAAAATTCATGCAAGATGCTATTCAGGCTGTAACTACGGTTGAGAATGAAACTACGGAATTTTCGGTAAACCTTTTAAAAAATGTAAGAAGAACAGAGGAATATAAAAGCGTATTTGAAGCCAATCAGGAAAATACAACAGTAAACACAAAAAATATAGAATAAGATATAAATTCCCGTCCACAATGGACGGGATTTTAAAAAAATGTCAAAAAGGTGATAATATGAAATTTAAATATAAGTACGATCCCGATATGTTTGATTCATTGTTAAGAGAATATATGATTAAAGCATATAAAGCATTAGAAGAAAATGATGCGTTTCATTATCGAATGGCTTGTATTGATATAACACATGAATTAAAATGGTCTTGGGAAAATGAAATAATCGGAAAAGCTAAAGCCGATGAAATTGCGGATTATTTTTGGGAGATGGCAGAATGATAGATTTAACGAACGAAAAAGAACTGGCTAATGGTTATGGTGGTTCGGAAGCCAAAAAAACTATTTTATACAATGACAAAATTTATATGGTTAAATTTCCCGATCCCGTCCGTGGAAGTAAAATCAAGGAAATCAGTTATATAAACAATCAATTTTCAGAAGATATTGGATGTAAGATTTTCAAGTCTGTTGGAATAAACGCACAAAACACATTTCTAGCGACATACACGGAAAAAAGCGGAAAACAAAAAATTGTTGTAGCTTGTGAAGATTTTTGTATACCAAACAATGCTGCGCTAAAAGAATTCAGAAATTTAGCGTTAGCTATAACAGATAGTAGTTCTAATGTATCTACCAGTTTAGAGTTTATACATGAAGTTTTACAAAATAGCGCTATTATTGAAAATAAAGAAGAATTTGAAAATCAATTTTGGGATATGTTTGTAGTAGATGCCTTAATAGGCAATCGTGATCGTCATTTAGGTAATTTTGGGTTACTTGTCGGTAACGAAAAATCTTCTTTTTCACCGATATATGATTGTGGGTCGGCACTTTCTCCACTATTGTCAGACGAGGACATGAAAAACATATCAAACAAAACTGGGGAATTTATAGCTAAAGAGTATAATATTTCTTCGGTGTTTAAATATCAAGGTAAAAGAGTTTTTTATCATGAAATTTTTAATCATCCCCCTAAAGAGTTAATCAATGCAATTTATCGTATTGTTCCTTGGATAGATTTGAATAATATCAACAAAATAATATATGACACAGAATGTATGTCACATATAAGAAAAGAATATATTTTTCAAAGTGTGAATATGCGCTACAATAAAATAATCAAACCTGCATATAAAAAATTGATACAGACTCAGCAATCAGAAGAAATTCAAAATATAAAGCAGAACAAATTTTTAGATGCCTACAATATTGCGCAAAAAATTTATAATTTTGATTCTTCATTACAGTTCATGAAGGATATAATAAAGTATCGTGGCACAAACACGCAAGCGTTGCATGATGCCGTTTACGCCGTGACTGAAGCTGAAAGCGAATCAATGGAGTTTGCGGCAAAACTTTTAAACGATACTTTAAAAACAAAAGAATATCGCAAAGCATTTGAAGCACAACAAGAAAACGCAGAAGCAAACGCAAAAAATATAGGATAAGATATAAAATCCCGTCCACAATGGACGGGATTTTAATTTTGGGAAAAATTTTCAAAAGTCAAGAAAATCCGAAAAAATCAAGGGAATTTTCATTATATAATAACGAAAGTATTATTTGTGGTACTCACGAAAAATCCGAAATGTTTGGAGGTGTGCTTTAGTGAAATTCAAGCTAAAAGGCGTGAGTTTGATAAGCACTTCGCTTACGATACTCATGCTCGTTATCGGCTTTGGTCTTAGCGCATATTTAGGCTCAAAGGTGGTGCAGGATTATAAAACCGAAGTTATTATGCGAGAGTGCGATGTCTTGGATCAAGCGCTTGAGAAATATTCGATATTACACGCAGGAGTGGCAGATACGGCGTTAAGACACGCAGGAGATAGTACGAACAATGTGGTTTACCACATGAAGCATAACTATCCCGAAAGTTTAGCGGAATTGGGTAAAATCAGGGATGAACACGCTTTCTTTTCCGATAGGATAGATTTATCGAAATTCAGATATGAAACTCATACGGATTCGGAAAAGGGAATGACTTATACTTTGGGGGTGCATTTGCCGAATGGATATTATTACAAGAGTCCGAACAGCCAAAAATAAATTAGCCTTAATGGGAGGTTTCGCGCTTATAGGTTCTATGGCTTACGCCAATTATAGCGTTTTCCCAATGTTGTTGTTCGTATCGTTGTTTATTTTCGCCGATATGATAGAGGAAGATGCGAAATACACTACGGTGGATATAAGAAAAGCTGTGGCATTAGGATTGTTTTTCCTTATCGCAAGCAAAGAACCTGTGGGAAACTTTCTATTGACGGCTCTACTGGCGGTATTGTTTTTTCGGATAGTTTATCTGCTTGCGATTTTGAAATATTCCAAACGAGAAAAGGACATTGAGGTTTTAGGCAAAGACGGCAAGAGTGAAAACCCTATTGGGTTATTGCCGAGTTTCGGCATAGCTTTCTTCCTTTTGGGTTTATATTTGCAAATAACACACCAAAGCGAACCTATTTTCCTTTTAGGTTTCAAGAATTTCTTGATTGAAATAGGAAATATATTTTCAGGGATAGGAATTTTATGGATATTGTTTCTTGTGTTATGGATTCAGCTTGAAATAGGCGTTAGATGGTACAAAAAGAAACAAGATGTTGAAATCGTGGAAGGTTTGGGATTGGGCGATGTGATTGTTTTCCCGTTCTTCGTGGCATTTTTGGGTATTACGCCGTTTCTTTTCGTTCTGTTTCTGGGATGTATAATTCATCTTTTGCAATATATGTTAAGGTATATTTACATAAAAAAGGAGTGAAGGTTTTGTTTAGCAGTTTCAAAAGACCCGAAAATTTTAACGCTAAGTCGCACCCGAATCCCATGACCCCTGCCGATAAAGCGAGAGAGGTATGGGATGAAAGAGTGGGAAGCGTAGTTGTGCAATCGCATAATTGGCGAAGAATAGCTTTGATTTTATGCGCTATTTGCTTTGTTTTAACATTGGGATTGGTTTACCAGTCGGCAAAAACGAAGGTTATTCCTTATGTTGTAACGGTGGATAAAACAACGGGTGAAGTTCAGCAAGCCGGAGGATTTGTAAATAACGAATACGAGCCTCAAGAAGCGGAAATAAAATATTTTTTGGTAAATTTTATCGCCAACGCAAGGACGATTCAGCTTGACCCTATCGCGCAAAACAGGGCGCAAAAAAAGGCTTTTGCGTTTTTGACGGCAAACGCCGCAAGGAAGTATCAAGATATTTTATCATCGGAAGGTTATGTGGATAAAGTAGGAAGCATAACAACTTCCGTGAATATCGTTTCAATCACAAAAGTTCCCGAATCCACTTCCTCATATCAAATAAGATGGACGGAGGAAGAATATGAGATACGAACGGGAGTCAAAAAAGTCATGCACATGAGCGGCGTATTCACTTATACAAGACTTCCTGTGGAATCGGACGATGTATTGCTCTTAAATCCGTTAGGACTTTTCATAAGCGGATTTGACTTTACAAACGATGTTTCGGAAGTCAACAGAAAATAACTTGGAATAGCAAAGGAGTAGAACGATGACTATAAACAAGAAAAAATTATTTTTATCCTTGGCGCTTTCGGCGGTGTTGTTATCGCCTTCGTATTCTTTCGCCGAAGATGATATAGACGCAAAAATACGGGAGCAGCAGAAGATTTTGCAGGAGTTAAATCAGCAAAAATCCGATAACAATTCCAAAGAAATGCAAAAGAAATTGGATAAGTTGGATGCGCAGTTGAAACAGCTTGCGGAAAAAGCGGATAAAAAGCCGTCATACGATGCAAAAGGGGCGATTGATTCGATTGCCGCTCAAATTTTAGACCTTCGCAAGCAAATAGAAGAAACGACAAAATCGCAGGAGCGAATAGCGGAACTTTTAAACAAATTGGAACAAAGGGATAAAGAGAGGGAGGAAGAAAAGCGGATAAGCGAAGCGGAATCCGTAAATCAAGATATAATAGCCGCTTCTGGGACATCAAACCGTTACTTGGTAAATCCGGGAGATAACAAACAAGTCGGTTACACGCAGGACGCTATAAACAGTCAGGGCAACAGTACGATGGTTTTTGCGTATTATCCCGATCAGCTTTATAAAATTTATTGCCGAAAAGGATATTTGACGGACTTGGCTTTTAAGAAAGGCGAACAGATAAAATTTGTCGGCGGTGGCGATACGGCGGGATGGATGGTAAATAATACGGAAGTGGACGGAGTGCCGCATTTGTATATAAAACCCGTGGTTGATGTCAGTACGACAAATTTGATTGTCACAACGAATAAGCGGTCGTATCAGCTTATAGTCAACACATCGAATTGGTACAATCCGATGGTGCGTTGGACTTACGGAGCAGAGGACAAAGAAGCGAATCTTTTAAAACAGAAGAAGGAAGAACGGGTAGTAACAGGAAATATCCGTGGAAATGTGGAAAATCTTGACTTTGATTATAAAGTCGAGGGCAAGGGCGAAAAACCTACCATGATTTTCTCGGACGGCGAACAGACTTATATAAAATTTGCGTCAGAGCCTAGCAAGAAAGTCCCGTTATTTGTACGGGAAAAAGGGAAGAAACAGATGGCGTTGGTGAATTATCGGATAAAGGATAATTATTTTATCGTTGAAAAGGTTTTCACTATGGCGCAGTTGAGGTATTCGGAAGATGAAGTTTTAACCATTAAGCATAAATAGGAGAGGAATTTATGTGGTGGAATAATTTAAGAATTTGGCTTAAAAATTTGGTTGGGAAGCCTGATAAAAACGAGGAAAAAAAATCTTATGACGAAGAAAAAGACGATGACTTTGAAACGCCGATTGAAGCAAAAAAGGAGGACAAGGCTCCGGGAAATGTAAAAATGAACGGCGGTAGTCATGGTAATGTGCAGGGTTTAAACCGCAAATTCGTCGGTATGGGTTTAGGCTTTTTGATTTTGTTGATAGCCGTTATGTGGGGATATAACATTCAAGACACTAACGAAAAGAAAGCTGCGGAAAAAGAAAAAGCCGCCATAAATACCGAAGATACCGCCGCCAAAGTTTCGTTACAAAATGCAGATGTAGGATATTCCGATGTGTTTGTTCCCGAACAGCAAGGATTAGCGGGAGCAAATTCAAGATTTGTCAACAGAAGGAATCCCAATAACGCTCAAACGGGAACGGACAGTCAAGATCCTTCAAAAAACGGATTGACAAATAACGGTAACGCTCAAAAGTCAAGTCAATCGGAAGAAAGTCAAACGCCTGTTACTTCTTCCACGCCCGTGGTAGCAACGCCGACCGTACCGCAAATTCCCTCGTATAGTTATTCATCTTTGTCACCGACAGCAATTTCAACGCCCACGGCTGTTGCAACACAAGGAGCAAGGCAAGAAAGCGAAGCGAAACGAGCGGATAACGAAAGGGAAAGACAAGCGGAAAGATACAGAAGCGCAATTTCCTTTGGTCTTAATAGCGGGGAAAACAATGGCTTGGCGCAGTCGGGGAACGGTTCTTCGGTAGCCGTCAATTCGCAGGGAGGACAGGGAGGACAAGGAAAAACCTTGGCAAGCACAAGCCAATCTCCTTTTCCTTCTTCGCCAATTCAATACATGGCGGCTTCCGATGGGGTTTTGCAAGCGGGAACGCTAATTCCCGCAGTATTGTTTTCGGGAATAAATACGAATGTGGCGGGGCAAGTCACGGCGCAAACAATGAGCGATGTCTATGATACCGCAACGAGAAGCAATCTTTTAATTCCTGCGGGAAGTCAGCTTATAGGAAGTTATGAGGCGGGCGCTTCTTCTGGGAATAATAGGGTTAATGTAACTTTTTCCACATTGGTTTTGCCGGACGGCAGTTCTTACGCCATAGACAACAGTATGGTAGCGGTTGACGGCGCGGGATATAACGGTATTGCGGGAAAATTGGATCATCATACCGATAAGGCTTTAAGAGATGGACTTTTAAATTCTGCGTTTACGGCGATAGCGTCAAAATGGACGGAGCGGGTTTATTTGGATATGTCCTCGATTTCAAACATAACCAAAATGGAGGGTGTTAGACCTACAATAACAATAAATCCGGGAAAAGAGTTCAACCTGTTTGTAACAAGACCGATAATATTTGAGCAGTAAAAGGAAGGAGTTTTTCTTATGGAAATGGATAATGCAGATCGCAAAAAACTTATAATACGCATAGCCATAGTTATGGCGATTTGCATTACCTTGGGTTCTTGGTATTCAACGCAGAGCGTAGCGGGATTATGCGGTTATCACGAAGATTTGGGATCTAACATAGGCGGGATATATTTCCCGTTTATGTTTTTCTTCTGGAAGAATAATCCCGTAATAGCTTCGCAAATCCCTGATATTATAAATGCGAATAAATTTCCGATATTATTAAGCGTTGCAATAGGCGTGGGCGTTTCGTACATGATGGGTAAATCCGCAGGACTTATGACTTCTCACGGTTCGGCTAGTTTTGCGAAAGCGGAAGATATAAAAATAGCGGGGTTAAACGCTAAGAAAAACGGAGTGGTTGTCGGTCGTAATCCTTTTACCAACGAAATAATGCTTCACGATGGTCCGGAACATATCTTTCTTGCCGCTCCGACAAGAAGCGGTAAAGGCGTTGGTATCATAATTCCTACGGCTATAACATGGCATAATTCGGCGTTTTTCTTTGATCCGAAACAGGAACTTTGGATTCATACGGCGGGTTACAGAAAGCGCGTTATGGGTCAAAAAGTTATGAAATTTGAACCGCTTTGCGTGGACGGGTCAAGCGCAAGGTGGAATCCTTATACGGAGGTGGATTTTCGCGGCTTAAAGGAAATGGACGATGTAAAGACTATCAACGAAACCATTGTAAAAACGGGCGAAGGTGACGGCAATAAAGATCCGTTTTGGGAAAATTCGGCTATCGGTTTGCTAAACGGAGCAACGCTTCATCTTTTGTATAAGCATTACAGAGAGGGAAAACCTTTGCCCTGCCCGTCAGATACGGCAAGTTTCCTTGCTTCTCCCACAATGGATAAACCGCACCTTTTCACGAGTATGAAGATTTATTCTCATATTTCGCCGGAGGAATTTATGGAACTTGAATATCCAATTCCGGGAGGGGATTTTGATGAATTTTTAAAATTGGAAATAAAATTGCCCGAAATGCCAAAGGAAAATCAAGAGCAATCACCCTCAAAAAAGCCGAAACAAAAAACCAAAGAAAAATCGGAGGAAGAAATAAAAAAAGAAGAAGAAGAACAGGAACGGTATCGTATTTTGCAGGAAGAATACGATATGCAAAAAAATTTAAAAATATTGACAAACTCTTATGTCGTTTATAAAAAGGGAACTAAACACCCTATTACTGGGAAGGAACTAAAAGGCGATATTGTAAAATTCAGAAATTGTTTAAAGGAAATTTATCCAGAATATGTGCCTGATTTAAAGCCGTTTAAAAACCATATATTCACTTGTTTAAAAAGGCTGAAAGAACCTAAAGGTGATATAAACGCCGTAAATTTAGATTCGATAACCACGCTTGAAGATTTACGGAATTATGTTTTGTTTGCCAGAGAGCAAGGCGTAAGATTTTTTTGGGGAGCGCCGGATGTAAGTCAATGTCCTGATTTAAAGGGTATAAACGATATTCTAAATCAGCAAGCGACTTTAGCGCCTATGTATCAACTTTTGGTACACCCGAAAGTAGCCGAAGAAGCGCAAAAGATATTGGGAAATGCGGAACAAACAGGCGCTTCTATTATTTCTTCTGCTCAAACACCGCTTAACTTATATCAAGATCCGCTTATAAAAATGAACACTTGCGTATCGGATTTTTCATTTAAGGATTTGTTAGATCCACGGCAAGCGGTTTCGTTGTATTTGGTTATTCAGCCTAACGATGTGCCGAAAGTAAGACCTTTGACAAGGCTTTTGGTAAA
>JAFXOC010000209.1 GCA_017529085.1 Selenomonadaceae bacterium
AGAAATGGGTGGCGATTGTTTGTCTAAAGTCTATACCAATCAATATAAAAGGTATAAATGGAGATGTAAAGAGGGTCATACATGGTTTTCAACATTTGACTCGGTAAAACATCAAAAAACATGGTGTCCCTATTGTAATTCCAAGAAAGGTAGCCATAAAGTTGCTTACAAAAAAACGGAACAAATTTTAAAAAAATTAGGTTGGAAGCGCATATCCGATTATTCGTTTAAAGGAATCACTTTAATTTGCGAATACGGACATCAATTTAGTATTGTACCGCAACTTTTATCGGAGGATAGTAAATGCCCTGTTTGCGAAAAAGAAAAAAAAGAAGAAATACTAAGAGCGAAAGTTTTGGAAATAATAAAAAATAAAAACGGGGTTCTAGTTTCCGACCGTAGCGATATTCATACGGTAAAATCAAGCGTAATTACTTGTAATTGCGATAAAGGTCATACTTTCCAAATGTCCGTGAATAATCTGTTGAATCGTAATTCTTGGTGTCAGAAATGTGGAAACGAAAGGCGAAAAAATACATTAAAAAAATTTCAACAAATGAAGAAAAATAAAGTCGCAACAAAATAAGAAATTCACCTCTTTTATTATGCTATTATAATCAAAGAGGTGAATTTTTTTATGTATAAAAAAAGGTATTTAAAAATTCTCGCTATATTATTTCTTTCATTAACGATTTTTTGTGTAAAAACTAAAGATGTTTATGCGATGGAAGTAAGAGACGCTATATATTCTACGGTCGCAACGGATATAGGCGCGGGTGAAATGGCGATCTGGATAACGGACGCTATTCTTTATGCCAGTAGTTATTCAGGTGTCGACCCCATCTTAATTTCTGCTGTGATGAGAGCAGAATCACGATTTAATATAAACGCTGTTTCTAAGGCTGGCGCGATTGGAGCTATGCAACTTATGCCGGAAACCGCTATTGGCGTGGGCGTAGATATAAATAATCCTCTGGAAAATATTTTAGGCGGAGCAATTTATCTTGCGTATCAATTACGGCGTTTTCAAAATTGGGGAGAATACGCTGTGACTTACGCCGTAGCCGCTTATAATGCGGGACCTAATGCCATTATCAGTTATCAAGGCGTTCCGCCTTATCGTGAAACCCAAGATTATGTTGTAACGGTGGCTAATTTTTACCAAAACCTTTTGAATTTATGTTATTCGTGAGGGGATATTTATGATACGCTATGGTTTTTATATATTGTTTGTGTTCATAACCGGTTTTTTTATTGGCGCAGGATTGGTTCGTTATGAAATAGTTCCGGCAATGCCTATGAGTATATTGTATGACAATATGCCTTTTCTACATAAGCACATTACCGATATACCGATTGTGAATGAGAAAATAATAATAACGCCTAATGAATCACAGATAATGACAAGTAGAAAGGAAAATAAAAATGCGAAATAGACTGTCAACCATTATCAAATTATCTTTAATCTTAATTGTCGTTATAGGAGCAATTTACACATTATACCATGAAAGTTATGATTATTCGGGTTTTTGGATTGGCACAACCACAGATGTTAAATCCGAACCTGTTGTTGTTTGTTATAGAATAGAGAGAAGTGGATTGTTTGGAGATTATAATGTCACAAACGATACATATTCTCTTCCCAGTCTAAGCACTCATCATCTTGCCGTAGGCGCAATTATAAGAGATAAATGGTTAG
>JAFXOC010000210.1 GCA_017529085.1 Selenomonadaceae bacterium
CAAACGCATTCATTTTTAGTTATAAAAATATACTTGTTTTATACCTATTTTCGTGAAGTATCAACTTCACGAAAATTTTTTTTAACGCCTTTAAAATCAAGGCTTATTCTACCCTATTTTTTTACGTATGTCAATTTTATTCTAAAATTCGTAATTTCAAAATTTGTGAAGTCAGTCTGCATAAGGCTCAAATAGGTGTGATGTTTTAAGCCGTCAAATAAGCCGTCAAAATCCGATGCCGGAACTCCTTGATAATCAAGGGCTATGACCCTATCAATTGAACTTAATTTTTAATTTTAAGCCGTCAAAATAAGCCGTCAAAAAAATCATAAACCCGCATAAACAAAGGCTTAAGAATACTATTTTCGTGAAGTTGATACTTCACGAAAATAGGTATAAAACAAGTATATTTTTATAACTAAAAATGAATGCGTTTGACTTGGGGACAAAGGATCTCATCGGTTCTTTTAGCAGTTTTTGCGCCGCAAGAAAGACGTTTCATATACGGCAATGTTTTGTGTTGCAGAGCAAGTGACGGCGTTTTCTTGGATAATTTCATCTTGTACGCCAAGACCGCGGCTTTACGCGGAGCGAAGTTTCTACGGGAATACAAGCGAATCCTTATAATGTATTTGAAAAGCATAGATGTTGAGGGGTTTGACATGGCGATAAAAGAGCGATTGTTGAAGCGTTTGTTTACTATTAATGACAGATTGGAGCAAGCGACGGATGTTAGCGAAAGAACTACCAAGAATTTTCTTTTGCAGCAGCTTACCGATGTTAGGGATAAGTGTCAAGACGGACTGCCAAAAGGATTTTATGGCGAATATGCCAAAATTTATGACGGGCTTATTCTCGCCGTGAAACAGATTGTAAATACCGAGTCGCAAGGCGAGCGGGAAGAGATTAGAACACTTATCTCCGAAGTTTTACAAAACCTTATATTGCAAACAAACAACGAAGAACGCTTTAAAAAAGAAATGGTGTTCCTGCCGTATAAGTTCAGCATGTGGGACAGCTTGGAAAGCGTTTGGCGCGCGGCGTATGAGGATAGTGAACACTGCAAAGCCTACGTTATCCCGATACCATACGCGGAAATAGATTCGGACGGCAACGTTGTAGAATGGCGCTGTGAACGCGGGCATTTTCCGAAAGATATTCCGACGCTTAATTGGCAAGAAGTCGATTTAAAAGAAATGCGTCCCGACGTAATTTTTATTCATAACCCGTATGACCAATTAAACAGCGTGACTTCCGTTGAGAGTCGTTATTTTTCATATAACCTAAAACCTTGTACCGATTGTCTCGTATATATTCCGTATTATGCTACTTCCGGCAACATGGCGGAAAGTCAGTCCATGTGTTCCGCGTATAAACACGTTGACTATATTGTTATTCAATCCGAAAAATTTCGCAAATTCTTTGACGCGTCTTTGCCCGACGAGAAGTTTTTACCGTTTGGGTCGCCTAAATTCGATAAAACGATACGACTTTGCGCCAATCCTCCAAAACCTCCCGCAAAATGGGAAAAGAAAATGCGCGGAAAGAAGGTTTTCTTCTATAACACCAGTATAGGCGGACTTTTGGATGATACTCCCAATTTTCTCAAAAAAATGCGCTATGTATTCGATACTTTCAAAAAGCGTAAGAACATTTGTCTTATTTGGCGACCGCATCCGCTTTTAGAAGCTACGCTTCGCTCAATGCGCCCCGACTACAAGAAAAAATTTGAAAAACTGCGTGACTCGTTTATCCGCGAAGATATTGGGATTTACGACACAACGCCGGATATCGAAAAAACCATAGCCCTTTGCGACGCGTATATAGGCGACGGAGCCACAAGCGTCATATCGCTTTTCGGAGTGGCGGGCAAGCCCGCGTTTTATCTG